>JAGCFN010000231.1 GCA_017650085.1 Bacteroidaceae bacterium
AAGTCTGATTCAGGAGTTCCATCTCGAAAAGGTTCGTAAGAACTTGGGCGACCAGTTGAGTGGTGGCGAAAGACGAAGGACTGAGATTGCTCGCTGCTTGGCTATCGATCCGAAGTTCATCATGCTGGACGAACCCTTTGCTGGCGTCGACCCGATTGCCGTTGAGGACATACAATATATCGTGTGGAAACTGAAACAGAGGAACATAGGTGTCCTCATCACGGACCATAATGTGGAGGAAACCCTCTGCATTACCGATCGCGCTTATCTGCTGTTCGAGGGGCAGATTCTCTTCCATGGAACACCTCAGGAACTGAGTGTCAACCCCATTGTTCTCGACAAGTATCTGACTCGCAACTTTGTGCTGAGATTCAAGGACTTCCAGCAAATGGAGGAGCAACGAACGGCAAGTTCGAAATCGTGACACTTTATGATTGTAAACGTAACACTAGTAAAACGCAAACTTAACACTAGTAAATTGCAATCGTAACACTAGTAAATCGCAAACGTCACTAAGGTCGTTTCGAGACGACTCACAAAGTACTAACTGAAACTACAAATATTAAACCTAAACACAAATCATGAAACGGCTCTTTTTAATTATCTTATCCGTCCTTCCCTTGCTGGTTCTGGCAAAGGGGAACAAGGACAACCGGTTGATTATCATTACCATAGACGGCCTTCGTTGGCAGGAAGTCTTCATGGGAGCGGAAGAGAATCTCCTTTCCGACACCAAGCAGGTTCGCGACACCAAACTTTCGCGGCAAACCTATTGGCGTTCCACTCCAGAAGAAAGGCGAGAGACGCTGATGCCCTTCACTTGGGGCACCATCGCGAAGAAAGGCCTTCTCATCGGCAACAGAAACGTCAACAGTATGATGCAACTTGCCAACAAGACCAATATCTCCTATCCAGGTTACTCGGAAATGATGACTGGAATGGTGGATGAGACCATTAAGGGAAACGATCCTGTCAATAATCCTCATCGTAACATCCTGGAGGCAGCCAATGAAGACCCTCGTTACAAGGGCAAAGTCATGATGTATGGCTCCTGGAAATCAACGCGTTTTGCCATCCACAACGAGTTGGCCGGCATTCCTGCAAGTGTTTCGTACGAACCCGTTATCGCAAAGAAAAAGACATCCGAACTGAAGCTTGTCGAACGAATGATGGAGGGAATGCCGCGATATTGGAGTAGCGAACATTTCGATGCCTTCACCTTCGCTTATGCCCTCGAAACTTTGAAGAACGACCATCCGAAAGTGATGTGGATTTCTTTTGGCGATTGCGATGAATGGGCTCACGCTCGAAAGTATGACTTCTACCTCGATGCAGCAAGGGGCACGGATGCCTTCATCCGCGATATTTACGAGGCTTGCGAGGCCGACAAGTTCTATAAAGGCAAGACAACCTACATCATAACCTGCGATCATGGCCGTGGTTTCGGCAACGAATGGTCAAGTCACGGAAGTGGCACGAAAGGTTCTGAAGCGACTTGGGTCATGCTTCTCGGCAAGGGAGTTGAGGCTTTGGGCGAGACAAAGGAATGCGGCCCCTTCCAAACTCAGCAGATTGCAGCCACCATAGCCTCTTTCCTTGGCATCGACTTCACACCCGATAGTGGCATCAAACTGCAACCTATCGAGTTGGGGAAATAAGGAATGAAGAGAACTAGAAGTGAAGAAAAACAGCGTTTCCTTCAATTTCTTAATTTCAGATTTTCTTATTTAAAGAAAAAGTTGTACCTTTGCACCCGCTTTAGAAAAAAAGGATAATAATCAAACACAAACATAGACAATGAAGATATCATTTGAGAACGTCGACAAGGTGAGCGCCCTGCTTACCCTCAACATCGAGAAGGCAGACTACGAAGAAAAGGTAAAGAAGGCACTGAAGGACTTCAGCCATAAGGCAAGCCTGCCAGGTTTCCGTCCTGGAAAAGTGCCTGCATCGCTCATCCAGAAGCGCTTTGGTGCAGAAGTGAAGGCAGAGGAAATCAACAAGCTCCTCAGCGAAGAAATCAACAAATACATCCGCGAGAACAAGATCAACATGCTGGCTGAGCCCCTTCCAAACGAAGAGAAGACTCCCCAGATGGACTTCGAGACGCAGGATGACTTTACCTTCGCATTCGACATCGCACTCGCTCCAGACTTCGACGCCAAGCTCTCCAAGAAGGACAAACTCACATACTACAGCATCAAGGTTGATGATGCTTTGGTAGATCAGCAGGTACAAAGCTACTGTCAGCGTGGCGGTCAGCATGTAAAGGCTGATAGCTACGAGGCTCGCGATATGGTGAAGGGCACTCTCACACAGCTCAACACGAAGAACAACACACTCAAGGACGGCATCACAGTCGAGGATGCAGTCATGCTTCCCGAGTATATGAAGGACAAGAAGGAGAAGGCAAAGTTCGAAGGTGCCAAGCTGGGTGACGTCATCACCTTCAATCCTTCAAAGGCCTACGACGGCAGTGCTACTGAACTCGCCAGCCTGCTTCACATCACAAAGGAAGAGGCAGAGGAGATGAAGTCGAACTTCAACTTCCAGATCAGCGAGATTCTGCGCTTCGAGCCTGCTAAACTTGATCAGGACCTCTTTGACAAAGTGCTTGGTGAAGGCGTGGTAAAGAGCGAAAAGGAATTCCGCGAGTTCATCGCCAACGATATTAAGAAGAACTTCGACAGCGAAGCAGAATACCAGTTCACACAAGACCTTCGCGAGTACATCCTTGGTCGTGTCGGCGAAGTAGAGTTCCCAGAAGCACTCCTGAAGCGTTTCATGAAACTCCGCAACCAGGACAAGGACGAGTCTTACGTCGAGGATAACTTCAAGAACAGCTTGCCCGAATTGCTTTGGCACCTTGCTAAAGAGCAGATTTGCGACCAGCTCGAAGTGAAGGTTCAGCACGAGGATGTGCTCGAGACAGCTAAGCGTTACACTCGCATCCAGTTTGCCCAATACGGTATGATGAACCTTCCAGAAGAGACCGTCACCAACTATGCAGCCGAAATGCTTAAGAACGAGCAGCAGGCACAAGGTCTTGTGGAGCGTACCGTCGAGAACCTCATGGCAGCAAAGGCTAAGGAGGCAGTCACGCTGAAGACTAAGGAAGTCACAATGGAGGAGTTCCGCAAACTCTCGGAAAAGAAGTAATAAAAAAGGAATAGGTAGTGCGTGCGAGCGCGTATGCGTGCGTACGCATTATTATATATAATGTATAAAAGATAAACGCAACACTATGAAGAACGAATTTCGCAAGTTCGCAACCCGTCATTTGGGCTTGAACAGTATGGCGCTCGACGATGTCATCAGCATGCAAAACCAGTACCTCAATCCCTACATCCTTGAGGAACGTCAGTTGAACGTCACGCAGATGGATGTCTTCAGCCGTTTGATGATGGACCGCATCATCTTCCTCGGCACCCAGATCGACGACTATACAGCCAACACTTTGCAGGCACAATTGCTCTTCCTCGACAGCACCGATCCGGGCAAAGACATCAGCATCTACATCAACAGTCCTGGCGGAAGTGTTCACGCAGGCTTGGGCATCTACGATACGATGCAGTTCGTCTCGAGCGACATTGCCACCATCTGTACAGGTATGGCAGCCAGCATGGCCGCAGTTCTGCTTGTTGCAGGCAAGGAAGGCAAGCGTAGCGCCCTTCAGCACAGTCGCGTCATGATTCATCAGCCGATGGGTGGCGCTCAAGGACAGGCAAGCGATATCGAGATTACGGCTCGCGAGATTCAGAAACTCAAAAAGGAGCTCTACACCATCATTGCAGAGCATTCTCATACCGACTTTGACAAAGTTTGGGCCGACAGCGACCGTGATTATTGGATGACGGCTCAAGAAGCCAAGGAATACGGCATGATAGACCGTGTGATGACACGCAAAGAATAATCTATGGCAGGCAAGCGTAAGAATCATTGCTCCTTTTGTGGGCGTAGTGAAGACGAGGTGGCATTGCTGCTGACGGGCTTGAACGGATACATTTGTGACGAGTGTGCCCGTCAGGCCGAACGCATAGTGCGTGAGAGTTTGGGCAGCAAAGCTAATTCTAAGAATGGCAATGATTTAGGTCTAGACATAAACAAGATTCCCAAGCCTCGCGACATCAAGGACTTCCTCGACCAGTATGTTATCGGTCAGGACAGTGCCAAGCGCTATCTTTCTGTTGCCGTCTACAATCACTACAAGCGTCTGATGCAGCAACACGACGATGAAGTGGAGATTGAGAAGAGCAACATCATCATGGTCGGCCCTACTGGAACTGGCAAGACTTTGCTGGCTCGCTCCATCGCCAAATTGCTTAAAGTCCCCTTCACCATTGTGGATGCCACCGTTTTCACGGAGGCCGGTTATGTCGGAGAAGACATCGAGAGCATCCTGACACGCCTGCTTCAGGTGGCGGATTACGACGTCACGGCTACTGAGCGAGGCATAGTCTTCATCGATGAAATCGATAAGATTGCGCGAAAGCAGGACAATCCAAGCATCACAAGAGACGTGAGTGGCGAAGGAGTTCAGCAGGGATTGCTCAAGTTGCTCGAAGGCTCTGTAGTCAATGTCCCGCCAAAAGGCGGACGTAAACACCCTGATCAGGATTACATCCACGTTGATACGCGCAACATCCTCTTCATTTGTGGTGGCGCTTTCGACGGCATAGAACGCAAGATAGCACAGCGCTTGAACACTCATGTCGTGGGTTATGACAGTGTTCAAAACCAGCAGAAAATCGACACGAAGGACTTGATGAAGTACATCGTGCCTCAGGATCTGAAGAGTTTCGGCCTTATTCCTGAGATAATCGGACGTTTGCCTGTTCTGACTTACCTTGACCAATTGGACAGGGATGCTTTGCGTAAGATTCTGACAGAGCCTAAGAACTCGCTCGTCAAGCAACAGATAAAGCTTTTCCAGATGGATGGAATCGAGCTTACTTTCGAGGATGAGGCGTTGGACTTCATAGTCGATAAAGCCATCGAGTACAAACTTGGAGCTCGAGGTTTACGTTCCATAATGGAAACCATCATGATCGAAGCGCAGTACAGCGCCCCGTCAAATGGGAAGAAAAAGCTCTCTATCACCCGCAAATACGCCGAGGAACAGATAGGTAAGCAAAAAGAGAGGCTTGTAAAGTCATAATTTCTTCTCAAAACATTTGGTGGTTTAAGAAAAAAGATGTAACTTTGTCTTTAGCTTCTTCTTATTACCACCTAAATGAAAGATATTAACCTGACTGAACAACTGAAGCATTATTTTGGTTTCGACACCTTCAAGGGTGACCAGGAAGCCATCATCCGTAACCTTCTCGAAGGGAAGGATACCTTTGTCCTTATGCCGACTGGCGGAGGCAAATCTCTCTGCTATCAGTTGCCAGCTTTGATAAGCGAAGGCACAGCCATCGTTGTGTCTCCCCTCATCGCTCTCATGAAGAATCAGGTGGATGCCATACGTCAGTTGACTGACGACGATGGCATTGCCCACTATCTCAACTCGTCGCTTACGAAGGCACAGATTGATGCTGCGAAGGAAGACATCAGCAAAGGTCGCACAAAGCTCCTTTATGTGGCACCCGAGTCGCTGACGAAAGAGGAAAACATCCGCTTCCTTCAGAGCACAAAGATATCGTTCTATGCTGTCGACGAGGCACATTGTATATCCGAGTGGGGACATGATTTTCGTCCTGAATACCGCAATATTCGTCCGTTGGTCGATCAGATAGGCATCGCTCCCATTATTGCCTTGACTGCGACAGCCACAGATAAAGTGCGAACGGACATCAAGAAAAACCTCGGCATTCCTGATGCTGCGGAGTTCAAGAGCTCTTTCAACCGCCCCAACCTCTACTATGAAATACGTCCGAAGACAAAGGATGTTGACAAGGATATCACGCGATTTGTCCTTCAGAACAAGGGCAAGAGCGGCATTATCTACTGCCTAAGTCGTCGTCGAGTCGAGGAATTGGCCGAGATGTTGCGTACCAACAACATTCCCGCCAGAGCCTACCATGCTGGTATGGAATCGGCGGAAAGGGCTGAGACTCAGGACGATTTCCTCATGGAACGCATCGATGTCATCGTTGCCACCATTGCTTTCGGCATGGGCATCGACAAGCCTGACGTGCGTTACGTCATCCATTACGACATTCCCAAAAGCCTGGAAGGCTATTACCAGGAAACAGGTCGGGCTGGCAGGGATGGCGGCGAAGGTGTTTGCCTGACGTTCTTCTCGCCTCACGACTTGCGCAAGTTGGAGAAGTTCATGCAGGGAAAGCCTGTTGCAGAGCAGGATATCGGACGACAGCTCTTGCAGGAAACGGCTGCTTATGCCGAGACTTCCATCTGTCGTCGCAAGTTCCTCCTGCACTATTTCGGAGAGGAATACGAGCCTGAGAATTGCGGCAAGTGCGACAACTGCCTGCATCCTCGCGAACGGGTGAAGGCCGTCAGCGAACTCCTGCAAGTGCTCAAGGTCATCAATGCCGTCAAGGAAGGGTTCAAGACGCAGCATGTCATCGACATCCTTGTTGGCAACGAGACGGACGATGTCATTGCACATCGTCACGAATTGCTCAGTTGTTTCGGTTGCGGCGACGACCACGAAGCGGCATTCTGGAATGCAGTCATCCGTCAGGCAATGATTTCGGGATACATCGAAAAAGGCATCGAGAACTACGGACTCCTTAGCATTACGCCGGAAGGGCGCGACTACATGAAAGATCCCGATGAGTTCTACGTCATGGAAGACCGCGAGTTCGACGACTTCAACGATGTGGCTGGAGAAGGAACGTCTGTGCTCGACGAGACACTCTTCGCGATGCTCAAGGACTTGCGGCGCGATGTTGCACGTCGGAAGAACTTGCCTCCTTACGTCATCTTCCAAGATCCTTCGCTCGAAGATATGGCGACGTCCTATCCCACGACAGTCGAGGAACTCAAGAACATCAAGGGAGTGGGCGAAGGCAAGGCAAATCGCTACGGAGCCGAGTTCTGCCAACTCATCGCCCGTTACTGCGAGGAGAACGAGATAGACCGTTTCGAGGACTTCCGCATTCGCACCGTTCCCAACAAGAGTGCCGACAAGATCAGCATCGTGCAATCCATCGACCGACAGGTTGACCTTGAGGAAATAGCTAGGACTAAAGGACTTACGCTCTCCGAATTGCTCGACGAGATTTATACCATCGTTGACAGCGGAACCAAACTCAACCTCGATTATTACATCCGCGAGGTCATGGACGACGACCACATGCAAG
>JAGCFN010000232.1 GCA_017650085.1 Bacteroidaceae bacterium
TGCGCTCGCTTAAACGCAGCCTTGCTTTTGTTGACTAGTTCACTGCATTCACTTCGTCAATTAAAAACATCACACGTGAAGTCTGCAAATTACAAACGTGAAAATCCCAAACATCAAACGAGACAAATGCAAACGTAACACGTTAAGGCTGCTCTCGCTTAATCGCAGACTTGTGGTGGATTTAGGATAACACACGCGACGATGCGAAACGTAACACTTTATGAAGGCCTGCGTAAAACTGTACAATCGCATGCGTGAAACATTAAGCCAGTCGATTATAGGTGTGGAGTTTACATTTTAACAAGTGGGTGTTGCAGACGTCAGAAATAATTCTTGATACTTCTTTCTTATTTCTTATTTTTTTCGTACCTTTGCAGACAAATTTGAATGACAATGAATTTCTTTAGGAAAAAAGATAAGGAGATTGCTCCGGAACCGAAAACGGTGGAGAGCACACCAGAAGAGCCGAAAAGCGTCGAGAAGAGCCAAGAGGAGCCGGAAGTGGCCGGAAATGCCATCGGGGGCGGCATCAATTTCAACTTCGAGGAACTGACTTCGAACAGTCGTTCCAGACGCGACACTCGCATACTGAACTCCACGCAGTTGCAACGTGTGAAGGATGCCAAACGGCTGGCAGAGACAAAGTTGCAGGGTCTGGAGGAGAGCTTGGCCAGACTGCAAGCCCAGCAGCAATGGTTGCGCAGATACAACGAAACGAACATGGCTCTGGAACGCGAGAAGAAGCGCCTCTTCGAACTGGGCAAACAGAAGGCCATCTATGCGAAAGACGCGAGCATGCTGGAACGCTACGACCTCTTCGAGGGCATTCAGGGCACCTACCAGAAACTTGCTGTCGTGAAGGACCAGATAGGCAGAGACAAGCGCGGACTGAGTGTCCTGGAGCGCGAAGCTGACGAGAACCGGCAGAAAATGACAGAACAGGAGAAGCGGCAAGTGCAGGCTCGCGAGCTGCTGAAGAACACCACCGAAACCCTTCAGAACACCTTCGACCACGTCTGCTCTGCCTACCATCTGACGGGCTTGAACGAGTCCATCGAGGCCGAGACGGCATTCCTGCTCGAATACAGCAACATGGTGAAGGAGGAGATGACGGCCCTTGCATCGATGATTGCAGACAAGGAAAAGACGACAGCCCAGCTCTCGGCCGAACTGGAAAGCCTGCGTGCCAAACACCAAAGCATGGAAATCCACGAAAACATGCTCCAACACGGCGAAGCGGTGCTCCTGCAGCTGAATCTTCTCGAAGACAGGGACAAACGTCGCTCCGAACTACAGCAGCAACGCCAGCAAGCCCTGAAACGGCAGAACGAGGAGAACGAACTCCTAGGCAAAGCGTTCGGACAATTCCAGGACCTCGTCTCGCAAGCCGAAACGGCCGAAGCCGAACTGAGCATGCACCGTTCCTACATCCAAGGCCAGGACGGACTGATGCTTCAGGAACGCGCCCTCATGCTGAAAGGCAGACGCCAGCAACTGCTTTCCGCCCTGTCACTCTGGAAGCGCATCAGCACCGGCTACGAAAGCATCGAAGAGAAGAGCAAGAAGGTGACAGCCCTGCGTCTGGACATCCAGCACCTCGAAGACAACGTCCGAGAACTGGAAGACGAGACAGGCAAGGCACAACGTCTCTGCAAGGAAAAGGAATATACCTATCTACTGAGCAAAGGCCAGGACATCATCCAGCTTCGTGCCGACCTGAAGGAAGGCGTCAGCTGCTCAGTTTGCGGAGCCACACACCACCCCTATCACAGCGATACGATGCTCGACCAGAGCAAACTCATCGGCGAGATGAAGACAGACTACGAGATGTTGGCCTCGGAAGCGAACGTGAAGGCTCAGCAACTCACCGAAATGCAGGCTGAACTGGCGATGGCGAAAGGCCAGCTCAGCGCAGAAGAAGAGGCCCTGAACACCATTCGCATCCGTCAGAACGAAGACGTCATGGAATGGAAACTCTACGCCCAGCTCGACCCCACCTTCGTGGAATGCTCCGAAAGCACAAACCTCGACGCCAGAACGGCCCTGCTCCGTCAGTTCATTGAAAACGTCAGTCGCGATGCAGAACTGGCCGAGAAAGAACTCGAGACCTTCACCTTCCACCAAAGCAGCATCGCCAAAATAAGCGAGGAACTGCAGAAGTTGGAACAGAAGAAGAGCGAAGTCAACGTCCGGCTGGGCGAGCTGAATACAGGCTGCCAAGTGATGAGCCGTGAAGTGGAACAGATAGGAATGCGCCTGGAAAGCATCAACAAGCAGTTCACACGCCTCTACGAAGCGATGCAAGAAGCCGTCACCATCAAAGACTGGTACTCCCTCTGGCAGAAAACTCCCGAGCAACTATACGAACAGATTCAGAAACTCCTGAGCAGCTGGTTTGCAACGAAGGAAGAGATCACGGCAAAACAAGCCGACCTGGATGTGGAGACAGCAAATCTGGAAGGGATGAAAGTGCGGATGCAGTCGTTCGTACGCGCCTCGCAAATCATCTCAAAGCGAATGGAAGAGCGGGAAGGCCGAAAAGCCGAGAATCAGAAAACATATCAACAATTGATTCCGGAAAGGGATGCTAAGACATTGCATCAGAAACACTTGAATGCAATGAAAAACGCTCGCGAACAATACGACAACGAGTGCGTCAGAATGAACGAAATCCGTCACGACAACGACATCACGCAAGGCCGTCACGACTTCTACCTCGCTCATATCGACCGTCTGGAAGGCGAACAGACACAACTCAACGAGAAGCTCGACCTTTGGATGCATGCCTTCAACCTCCAACACCCGCCAGTTCAAGTGAGCGAGCTCGTTGAAGTCTTTGCCGACGGCAAGGATTGGAGTCAAATCCGAAGCAATCTGAAACAGATCAGCACCGACTCCCTGCTTTGCCAAGCAAAAGTGGAGGACCTGAACAGCCGCATCATCGCCCTCGATACGGAAGACGGGCGCTGCAACACCTCAACGCCTGACATTCAGGAAAGCATCGCCTCGAAGCAGCAGGCCTTGACCAAGCAAAGGAACGAAACGCTGATGCAAATTGCCCGCCTCTCGGTTCAACTCGAAGACCACGAACGCGCACTCGCTGCTGAACGCAATTCCGCTGAACCGATAACGAATATGGCGTGATTTTCTTGAATAAGTATAAATTCTCCAATCGAAACGCGCAACTCTAAACATTTTTTCGTACCTTTGCAGCCGCAAAAACATTTTTCAAACAAAATTCAGAATAACAAAATGAAACGTACACTCACACTCATCGTTGCAGCCGCATTCGCAATCGGCAGTCAGGCTCAGGCCATCTACAAGGCAACCAAGTATCACGCTCCCATTAAGGTAGAAAAGAAATGGAAAGGTTACAATCCCGGAGACGTTGAATTCCACGACGAAGCCCCCTTCTCGGAAGGTTCCAGGATTTACCACAACATCATCCCCAATCCCGCTCCCTACATTCAGGAGAATGCCCTTCGCGTTCTGCAGACTCTCTATTGGGGACCGAAAGACCCTAATGTGCCTCGCTTGAAACGCATCGTCTATACCATCAAGGACTATAATGGCATCAGCGAGAAGTACGGCAGCGGCGACTATGTCGGCATCCGCTACTCAACGAACTGGATTGAGCGCTGCTTCGCCGGAAACGACACGCTTCGCCTCGACTACGAGACTCGCGGTGTTCTTTATCACGAGCTCACACACGCTTATCAGCTTTCTCCAGAAGGTTGCGGACAGTATGACGGCAAGAGCGAATACTGGCTCTTCATTGAAGGCCTTGCAGATGCAGTTCGCGTGGCTTGCGGTTGCTTCGACCAGGACTTCAGCAGCAAGGACCGTACGCGTGGCGACTCTTGGCGCAAGGGTTATCGTGTGACTGGTTACTTCCTCTACTGGTTGCAGCTCAACAAGGACAAGGAGTTCATCCGCAAGTTCAATCGCAGTGCCGTCGAGCTCAAGCCCTGGTCTTGGGATAAGGCCATGAAGCACATCCTTGGCGACAAGCCCGAGAACACTACCGACGCACTTTGGGACGAATATCAGAAAGCAATCGGAGACAAATGAGCAGCGCTCTCGTAGTTCTATCAGGCGGACAAGACTCCACGACTTGCCTCTATTGGGCCCTCAAACACTTCGATGAGGTACGGGCCCTCAGTTTCCGTTACGGACAAAGGCATGTCAAGGAAGTCGAAATTGCGAAGGAACTTTGCCAAGAGGCAGGTGTGCCTTGGGAATGCATGGACATCAGCTTCATCTCCCAGCTAAGCCCCTCGTGCAGCCTGACTAATTCGGAACTCGACATAGAAGAAGTGAAGAAGGAAGGTTCGCCCTACCCCACGACTTTCGTGCCGGGACGAAACCTCTTCTTCATTTCTGTCGCTGCCATCTATGCCCGCAACCACGGCATCTACGACGTCATAACGGGTGTGGGACAAGCCGACTTCAGCGGATATCCCGACTGTCGCGACGGCTTCATCAAGAGTCTGAACACGACGCTCAATCTTGCTATGGATGAGCAGTTTCGCCTACATACGCCCCTGATGTGGCTCGACAAACAGCAGACTTGGGCCCTTGCCGACGAGCTTGGCGTGCTCGACACTATCCGCTATCGAACCCTGACCTGCTACAACGGAATTATAGGCGACGGATGCGGACATTGCCCTTCCTGCAAACTTCGTAGCGAAGGACTCAAGAAATATTTGGAAAGTAAAGTCTGATAATATGGAAAACAGAGAAAAGGAAGGACTCAAAGCGCTTGGAAAGAAGAGCGAAATACCTCAAGACTACAACCCCAACGTCTTGGAGGCATTTGAAAACAAACATCCCGAAAACGACTATTGGGTGCGTTTCAACTGCCCCGAATTTACCGCTCTTTGCCCCATAACGGGTCAGCCCGACTTTGCCGAGATCCGCATCAGCTATCTGCCTGACAAACGAATGGTGGAAAGCAAGAGCCTCAAGCTCTATCTGTTCTCCTTCCGCAATCATGGCAGCTTCCACGAGGACTGCGTCAACATCATCATGAAGGACCTCATCCGACTGATGGAACCCAATTACATCGAAGTGACAGGCATCTTCGTTCCCCGTGGCGGAATCAGCATCTATCCCTACGCTAACTACGGCAAGCCCGGCACGAAATACGAGGAAATGGCACAGTATCGCCTGCTCCATCACGACCTCTAAAACACATTTCCGCAAAATAAAAGCCCTCTGAATTTTCAGGGGGCTTTATTGTTTGTTATATGTCAGTGCGTTAATCGAGCATCTCCTTGAAGTGTTTCGTAATCTGGCGGAAGAGATGATTGCGCGTGTTGCCTCCGTAAATGCTGTGATTGCGGTTTGTATAAGTCAACTCGCGGAAATCTTTATCCGCCTGAACAAGGGCTTCCGTATATTCCGCAGCATTACGGAAATGCACATTATCATCAGCCATACCATGAACGAGGAGCAGTTTGCCGCTAAGTTTCGAGGCACGACTGATGGGACAAACGTCGTAACCAGAGCCGTTCTCGTTAGGCGTACGCATGAAACGCTCAGTATAGATGCTGTCGTAATAGCGCCAACTTGTAGGAGCCGCAACTGCCACACCGCAAGCAAAGACGGGACGGCCTTCGCTCATGCTCATCAAGGTATTGAAACCTCCGTAGCTCCATCCCCAAATGGCAATCTTGTCCTTATCGACATAACTTTGTTGACCAAGCCAAATAGCGGCTTCCACTTGGTCGTGACTTTCCAATTGTCCGAGCTTTAGGTAAGTGCATTGTTCGAAGTCACGACCTCTTCCACCCGTACCTCTTCCATCAACACAAACGCTGATGAAACCTTCTTGCGCCAAGTATTGCTCGTACATGCAACCACCCATATTGCCCGCACTCCAACTGTCGACAACTTGCTGAGAACCAGGACCCGAATATTGATGCATCACGACGGGATACTTCTTGTTTGGATTGAAATCTGCAGGCAAAACCATAAAGCCGTTCAATTGGATGCCATCGCCGGTTGTGAATGTGAAGAACTTACGCTCGCCAAGTCTCAAACCTGCAAGCTTTTGACGAAGGGCGGCGTTGTCCTCGAGTGTCTTGAGCGACTTGCCCGAAGCATCACAAAGAGTCGTGACTGAAGGCGTATTGAGGTTGCTCCAAGTATTCATGAAGTAGCGGAAATCCTTACTGAAGATAGCACTGTTCCAACCCGTAGATGATGTGCTGAGTTTGGTAACTTTACCTTTCGCATCACTCTTGTAGACACTTTGTCTGAGGGGACTTTCCTGATTGCTTGCATAGTAGGTGTTGCCTGTCTTGGTATCGTAGCCGTAAAGCGACTTCACCTCATAGTTTCCGCTTGTGAGTTGACGTTTAAGCGTTCCGTTTAAGTCATAGAGATACAAGTGTTTATATCCGCTTCGTTCACTTAAAAGTACAAATCCGTTCGGAACAACTTTAAAGGCTTTAAGTGCATCTTCCGGAACATAGCATTCTGCTTGGTCACGAACGATTACCCGACATTCTGTGCTACGTGGATTTGCCAGATAAATGTCGAGGCAATCCTGATGGCGATTAAGAGTCAGAACGAGCAACTTCTCGGCCTCGTCGGTAAAGAAGATGCGAGGCACATAACCATCTGCTGGGATGGGAAGTTGCATCTTGCGAATGACGCGACTCTTGATGTCGAAGCTGTGAACGCTGACAACACTGTTCTTTGCTCCGGCTATGGGATACTTGTAATCGTACGAACCGGGATACTGCGCGTAATCATTCTTTTCGGGGCTCAAACCCTTGTACCACGGAAAACTGAACATCGGCACTTCCGTCTCGTCATAACGAATCCACGCAATCATCGTATTGTCTGCGTTGAAATCGAAAGCGCGTGCAAACGAGAACTCCTCTTCGTTCACCCAATCCGGCTTGCCATTGATAATCTTGTTGAACTCGCCGTCCTTCGTGATTTGGCTCTCGCTATTGTTGAACAGGAGTTTGACAAGGAAGAGGTTTCCTTCGCGAACAAAAGCCACCATCGTGCCGTCCCTGCTCCAAAGGGGTTGTTCTTGCGGCCCGCCTTCGCTGAGATGAGCGAGGGTGCGGTTCTTCACATTATATATATAATATTCAGCCGTTTTGCTATGACGGTAGATGCCCTTCGTCTCTGTCTGGATGAGGATGTTCTTCTCGTCGGGACTCATCTGATAGCCGTCGATTCGGTCTATCTTGATGCGGTTCTTGATGTTGTTCACATCGAAGAGCACGCCCGTCTCCTCTCCCGTCCGGAAACTGTGAGTGACAATCTGCTTGCCGTCCCTTGAAATCTGACTATAAGTTTCGCCATCCAGGAGTGGTGTTACGCCATAAATGCCTCTCTGGGAATATAAGCCATTTGTGAGGTCCTTCAGGTTCAAACCGTCTGCTTTGGCGAGAAATATAGCACAAAAGAGTGCAAGAAGTGTTATGATTCGTCTCATAGTTCTAATTGGTTATTTCGATGCAAAGATACGAAGAAAATAAGAATTAAGAGTTAAGAATTAAGAATTATTTCGTAACTTTGCAGACGTTTCACACAAACAAACCATTATGGAAAACAATTATCCGTTTATAAGTATGCTTCGCAAGTACGTTAGCAGTAGCGTACTTCTCGTAATAGCCACCATTGCGGCTCTCGTCATTGCAAATTGTCCTTGGGGCGACCTCTACCGCAAGTTCTGGGAATTGCCTGTCAGCCTGAGTATCGGAGGTTTCAATCTGTTTAGTCATGGCGGACATGACATGTCTTTGGGAGCCTTCATCAACGATTTTCTGATGGCCATCTTCTTCCTTAGTGTAGGTCTTGAAATCAAGCGAGAGGTGCTTTGCGGCGAGCTGTCGAGCATGAAGAAAGCCCTTGCTCCAGTCATAGGCGCCTGTGGAGGCATGATTGTTCCCGTGATTGTATTTTTTCTGGTTTGTCCGAAAGACCCCGAAATGGAGCGAGGCATGGCGATTCCAATGGCAACGGATATAGCGTTCTCGCTGGGATGCCTGAGTATTTTCAGCAAACGTTGTCCTATCGGTTTGAAGATATTCCTTGCAGCTCTGGCCGTGGCGGACGATTTGGGCGGCATCATCGTCATTGCAATACGCTATACCGAGAACCTCAACCTTTGGTATCTGCTTGCTTCTGCGCTGACTGTTGCCGTGCTTTGCATAGGTAATTGGCGAGGTATTCGCACGAAAGCCTTTTATCTCAATACAGGCCTCATTCTTTGGTATTTCATGCTTGGAAGCGGCATCCATGCCACCATTGCAGGCGTTGTGCTGGCTTTCTGCATTCCAGCCAACATTCCGAGGGGCACGAAGTTCTACATCGAGCGCATCCGTCATCAGCTCGACCACTTCCCCTCGACTGTCGTTACCCGTGCGGACCGCAACAAGCCCGTCGTGCTGAGCGACGAGGAAATCGCTTTGCTGAAGAGCGTCGAGTCGGCTTCGGACCATCTCGTGAGCCCGCTTCAGGACATGGAGGACGTACTGAAAATGCCTGTCAACTACCAAATCATTCCGCTCTTTGCCTTTGCAAATGCAGGCGTTAATCTTGCAGGAATGAGCCTGATGAGCCTCTTCTCGGGTGTGGGTTTGGCCGTATTCCTCGGTTTGCTGATCGGCAAATTCTGTGGCGTGCTGAGTTTCTCGTGGCTTGGCATCAAGTTGGGGCTCATGCAAATGCCCGAGAATGCCAACTGGAAGTCGTTTGCGAGCATCTGTATGCTTTGCGGAATCGGCTTTACGGTCAGCATGTTTATGGCAGCTTTGAGCTATCCTTCTGCCGAACATGCAGACTTGCTGAACGACGCCAAGTTGGGCATCCTTTGCGGCACCATTGCTAGTGCGCTGATAGGTTGCCTGATGCTTAATAAGTTTCTACCCGCAGCTCCTTCCCATCAGCCAGGTCAGAATGCTTGACGAACCAGCCTTGTAGCGGGGTTCCGCCGATGGTAATGCGCTTAATCTTCTCGCCACTACCCTCTTTGACGATGTCGAACGCCTTGCCATTTCCAAGGGTAAAGTGCACTTTGTCGAAGAGCGGAACCGTCACGATATACTCCGGATCTGCCGGCGAATAGGTATAGATGCCTATTGCGTTGAGCACAAACCAGCTCGACATCTCGCCTGCATCGTCCATTCCCGCATAGGCCAAGCCTTCCTTTCCCATGCCGTAGTACTTGTGCATCAGGGTGTTCAGGACGTGCTGAGCCTTCTCCTGCTTGTCCACAAAATAGTAGGTGAAGGGGATGCTGTGTCCGGGTTGGTTGCCGTGACAATAAAGACCGAGATAACCCGTGCAGTTGAAAGCGGGATACCCCCCGTTCTTCACGGTAAAGAGCGAGTCGAGTTTCTGTTCTACGGCCTGCTTCGAGGGATAGAGTGCCACCATTCCCATGGGGTCGTGAGGAGCAAAGAAGAGCGAGTTCCAAGCATCGGCCTCGCGATACTGGTACTGATAATATGGGTAGTTCGGACGGAAATCCTCTATCCAAACACCTTTCCCGTTACGAAGCACTTTGCCGCGCCAAAAGCCTGTCGAGGGGTCGAAGAGCGTCTTGTAGTTCTGAGAATGTTTCAGGAGCAACTGCTCGTTCTCCTTATCCCCAAGTTCGCGAGCCACAAGGGCCGTCGCATAGTCGTCGTAAGCGAACTCCAGGGTCTTTGTGACAGCGCCTTTGTATTCGTCTCCGGTCGGCACATTCACAGTATCTTTCTCCGAAATCCAGCCGCGCTCCAAGTACTCGTCCAGATAAGGTCTCCCACCTCTGCCCGGAACAGTTGCGCTCTTCAGCATGAGGGCATAGGCACGTTGGAGGTCGAAGTCCTTGATGCCTCTCAGCCACGAACCTGCCACAAAGGTGCTGGCATGGTCTCCGTGGAAGAATGTGGGCATATAGCCGCCTCGAGCTTCGCCCCTAACGATGCAACTGCGAATGATGTCTCGGGCCACATCGGGCGTTACCATGCCCAGGAGAATGAGTTTGTTGCGATAGGTGTCCCAGAAGGAGGGATTGGTATAGTAGTTGAAGCCGAGCTTCCGGCCTGATGAGCCCTCGACGGCACTCTCGCCATTCACGTCCGTGCGGAGGTGTGGGAAGAGGAACGTCTTGTAGAATGTCGAATAGAGCATCCTCTTGTCGGCTTCCGTTCCGCCTTCCACCCGGATGTGGCTCAGGATGTCGTTCCACGTCTTGTCGGCATCTTTGCGAACCTGCTCGAATGTCTTGCCCTCCAGTTCTGCCTTCAGGTTCTCTTTGGCATTTTCGATGCTGACGAACGAGAAACCTATCTTGAGTTCGAGTGTCTTTGAGCCTTGCGGCGTTTTGAGTTTCACCATTCCGACGGGACGAGCGAAGTTCCTGCCCCTGCCGTCATTCCTCGTCCATCCTCCTTCTTCACGGTTAGGTCTGCCCTCCTCCGTCACGCTTTCTATGTCTTCCGACAGTTCGGCATAGAAATAGATGCGTCCTTCGCCGTCCTGAAAGCCCTCGAAGCTACGAGAGCCGGATTGTTTCAACTCCCACCTGCGGGGCATATTGTTGGAACGGGCAATATCGATAAGCAGACCTTTGTGGTCATCTTCTCGGAAAGTGTAGCGATGGTAGCCGCAACGAAGCGTCGTCGTCAATTCCACATTCACATTATACCTTTTCAAGAAGACCTGATAGTAGCCAGGATGCGCCTCCTCGTTGTCGTGACCGTAAGGCGAGGCATAGCTCTGTGGCGTAGGCTTGCCCTCGTCCGTGACGGGCAGGATGGGGAGATGAAGCAGATTCCAATGCCCCTTGCTCGTGTGCGCGAAGCCGTAAATCAGGCTGTCCTCGTACTGATAGCCCGAGCCCGAACGATAGGCTGTGACAGGCGTCAGCTGTACCATTGCGTTCGGCAGAGCAGCTCCGGGGAAAGCTTCAGCACCCCATTGCCTCTCGCCCGGCTTAGGCACAAAACCCAGTTCCTCGGGCGTCCAGAGCGTCGTAGTGCCCACGAAAGGATTAACAAACTGCGTCACGCCCTCGGCCAGAGAGAATGTGACAATAAGAAAAGAAGAAATCAGGAAAGAATAAAACCTATGCATATCTGTTGTCTGTCGTCTGTTGTCTTTAATAATTTATTAGACTGCCTTCCCCTGAAAAGGTTTATTGCAAAGTAAAAAAGAAGCCTAATACTAATAATAAATCCCTGAAGGGGTGTCTTTTTAAGCAATGTTTAATTTGCTTAAATGCTTAAAATTTCCATTAGGATAATTATGGGTTTGGGAGCTCGATTTTGAGAAAGTAAAATTCAAAGAATTTTAACGGCTCGTTTTAAGGCACCGTAGAGCGCATGTTTTTGCCCCGGAGAAATGTACGTCGGAGGCATTTCGTGCGATTCTGGGGCAAAAGAGAGGGGTTTTTCGGGGGTTCTGGATTTCGTGCCAAGACAGACATTCCTTTATGGCAAGAAAACGAGGGCGAAATTCGCGGCTTCAGTGGGCAAAAATGGAGATTGCGAAGACTTTGTGACAAAATGACAAAAATGACAGTGTCATTTGAGAGAAAAGCGAAGGCTATATATTACTTTATTATTAATAATATATGTAATTATTGATATATATAGGCGAAAACGTCGCCTCTCTCTTTATGACTTGTCACAAGTGTCATTTTGTCACAGCCTCAGAAATCGATGCCGTATTCATGGCATTTCCACTGCACTGCTCGGGCGGGCAAAATGAAGTTTGCGGGAAGTTTGTGACAAAATGACAAAAATGACAAAAGATTTTGAGAGAAAAGCGAAGGCTATATATTACTTTATTATTAATAATATATGTAATTATTGATATATAGGCAAAACTGCATCTCTCTCGTGTGACAATGTCACAAGTGTCATTTTGTCACAGCCCTTCTGCTTAAAAGAAATCCATCCGCCTCCGAGCATGGAGCTGCATCCGTTTTTCGAAAAGTATAAAACGAATAATTTTATACCTCATGGAAACGCCGTACCTTTGTGCTGGATTTGAAACGACACACGTGAAAGTGGCCAATTTCACACGTGAAGTTTGCGAATTACACACGTGAAGTTTGCAAATTACACACGTGAAGTTTGCAAACGTCACACTAGACAAATGCAAACGTCAAACGTGACGATTCCCTTCGCGGAACACCATATATGAATGGGGACACGCAGCGGCGCATCCCTATCCCAAACAGAAA
>JAGCFN010000233.1 GCA_017650085.1 Bacteroidaceae bacterium
AGTTTTCCTAAGGATTATTCGGAGAACGTGAACGGAATCGTAACCGTCGTGTTACCGGACTTCACCTTGCTGAAGGTCCAGCGGCTAACTGCATTCTTGACTTCGGAGTCGAATTCTGCGAAACCGGTCGTGGAAGACACAGTGGAAATGCTGATGATTTCGCCACCCGGAGCGATCGTGAACTTCAAGGTAACCTTACCCTGGAATCCCGGTTTCTTCTTCAGGCACTTGTTATAGATGTGGCGAAGACCCGGAGTACGCTGGCGGACAACCTTCATGATGTCTGCTGCGGAACGAGAGCCACCACCGGCACCCATGTCGATATCACGCATGGACGGAGTCTTGATGGAACCCTTAGCCTTAGTAGCGATACCACCGCCACCACCGCCAAGGAGACCTGCAAGGCCGTCACCGATACCACCGGAACCACCTTCTGCGTAACCTTCGTTGAAGCCACCGTTAGCCTTACCGCGACGGCCACCGAGAACGGTCTTACCCGTAGTCTGGAGACCAGCGACGTCCTTGAGCACCTTATCGATGTCCTTGGTGAACTTCTGGTTCTTCATCAAGTCATAAGCAGCAGCAGAGGCATTCTTGGTCTGAGCAGTGAGGAGCTTGAGCACGCCGCGAGTCTGCGGAGCGTTCGGCTGACCCTTACCGCGCGGCTTACCACCGCCACCAGCTTTCTTACGAGGCTTCTTCGGTTCGGGCTTCTTCTTTTCTTCCTTCTTTTCTTCCTTCTGCTCAATCTGCATGGAAGTAGTAAGGTCCACGGAATCAGCGTTGTCGAATACGACTTCAGCAACGACCTGTTCGTACATGGAAGCCCAAATACACATAGCCAAAGCGATCACAAGAGAGACACCGGCGATTGCGCCCATCTTCTTGTCGGATTCCGGCATGAGCGACGCAATAAACGGATCTATGTTCTTCTTAGCCATTGATTATTCCTCCCCGCCGTTCTTTTCCATCACGGCGAATGCGATGTTCGTGTAACCGGAGAAGCCACAGGTGGCCATCACCTTGTACATCGCATCATACGGGATGTTCTTGTCAATCTGGACAATGATGTGACCGGCTTCTTCTGCAGGAAGGCCCATCTTGAGAGCGTGTTCCTGTTCGATTGCGCGACGGTCCTTCAGGATTTCGTCCACCTTCGTAACGAGGAGCTCTTCCTGAGCAAGAACGTCAGCGGTCGGCACGACCTTTTCATTGTCAACGATAACGTAGTTAGCATCGACCACGACAGTCAAAGAAACTTCCTTCGGCTGGACCTTGGAGGTCGAGATCGGAAGAATCAAGTTTTCTGCCTGGGTCAAGAGCTGACCTTCAGCGTCCATGTTCTTGATCATGAACACCAAGATGATGGTCATCATGTCCATCATGGACGTTAAGGAGAAAGGTACGTCTTCGCTATACTTACGAGATTTTCTAGCCATGATTAACCTCCCAACTTTGCAAGGTTGATCTTGCTGAAACCAGCTTCCTTAGCACGGTCCATGAGCTGGATGATCTTGTCGAACTGAGTGTCGTCGTTTGCAACGATGATGATGTTATCAACGTCGTCCAAGTCGATGAACTGAGTATGGATTGCGATCAAGTCCTTAGCAATGAGATCGTATGCGGAGAGCGGATAAACCATTGTCTTGTCGCCCGGCTTGAGAGTGCGGGCAGAGTTCGGCTGAAGCGTTGCAACAGCCATGCCCGGAGTCGGAGCCTTGAGAGCGGCCGGCTTCTGCAAACCCATTGCGCCTTCACCCGGAAGGGACAAGAAGTTGTTGGCGCCGTCTACATAAGCACTGTCGGCATGAGCTTCTTCAGCACTACCGTCGTTCTTGTAGGCAGCCCAGATGACCTTACCCGGGTCTTCTTCAGATTCTTTCTGAATAGCCCAGAGTTCGATGGTTTCGATTTCGTAGAGATACTTCTCTTTGTCCATTTCGGAACCATCTTTGCACTTCGGTCCATGTCCACTTTCAACAGCCGTCTTCACGTCTTCCATCGGATACGTAACGAGCTGAGCATCAGACTTGCAACGGAACGTCCACATTTCCTTGAAATAGACGTTCGGCTGGAAACCACCGCGTGCACCGATAACAAGGTAGTTGTTAGCGATAGCGAGGGACAAGTTCAATGCCTGCTCATCAGGTGGAGGCGGCACGTCATTGTCGATAAGCATCTGGCTGCGTTCCGGCAGGTTGACTTCGACAATGGCGAGTTTGGAGAAAGCAGTCATGGTCAGAAGCATAGGAATCAAGATGGTGAACAAGCCCATCGCCGGAAGCAAATCCGGTTCTTCGACCTTTCCTGGTTTCTTGATTTGTTTTGCCATGTTTTTAAACTCCAGTTAAAATTAAACTCTCTGATTGATTATGCGAGGGAGTTGATAATCTTGAGGCCCTTTTCTTCCATTTCCTGGATGAGGCGTTCGGAGTTCATGTTGAGAAGACCAACGATGACGAGGAGCGGAACTGCAGAGAGAAGTCCGAGGAGCGTAGTACCCATAGCGATAGCAATACCATCAGCAAGAGCCTTAGCACGTTCAGAAGCCGGCTTGTTAGCAACAGCGTCGAATGTGTAGATCAGACCGTAAATCGTACCCATAAGTC
Organism: Bacteroidaceae bacterium; assembly: GCA_017650085.1. Taxonomy (GTDB): domain Bacteria; phylum Bacteroidota; class Bacteroidia; order Bacteroidales; family Bacteroidaceae; genus Physcousia. The sequence continues at coordinate 2,610 of JAGCFN010000233.1, forward strand.
CGAGCAACGTGGAGATGGAAGCCATAACGGAAATGATGGAGATGTAGCGAGTGAGGCGCGGAGCTTCAGTGAGGAACACAGCGTCAGAAGCAGCAGTCATCATGTCACGAGCCTTGTCAGCATCCTTGCAGTTGAGCTTAGCACCGACGATAGCGTCCATGACCTTAGCGATCGGGAGCTTGGAGCTCTTAGCGAACTGGAGAGCCTGTTCGAGCTGGTTCTGCATGACGAGCTTACCGA
>JAGCFN010000234.1 GCA_017650085.1 Bacteroidaceae bacterium
GGCATACATGCTGCTGTAGAGAAACTAATTGAGCTACTCACAGCTTAAAGGCATACCATAAGAAAGGAAGCACTCAAATATGGTCGTTTGGGTGCTTCCTTCTTATTTGTGTTGCTTTTGATGTCTTCTTCAGAAATCAGTTGCTTTCCCTAAATGATATTTGAGTTTCTTGAAGTAGCTCATCTTAATTGTATCGGAAGGCACGATGCCGATGGCGTGTTCCAGCACATCATAGTTGGCATAGACAGACTTCGGAATGCTGATTGCCAGCTTGTTGTCGCGGATAAGCCAAAGCGATTTCTCGTTCTCGAATTGTGATGGAGTGACGACCTCCAAAGCAAAGTCGAAGTCACACAAAGCATAGTAATTTGTTTTCCAAGGACTTAGCAGGCTCTTTGCCTCTAGATATCCGCGCCATATGGTAAGCCGTTTGCTGCTGGAAAGCAAATAAAAGAGGATGGGGAGAAACACAATTCCAAGCATTAATGAGAGGAGATAGGATTTCATTGTCACCTGTCCGTCCTCAATATACTCAGTAACGGGAATAACAACAACGAGCAACGAAAAGAAACACCAAAGGAAAAGACCGAAAAGATGGCTTTTGGCAAACGCCGAATCAACTGCGCGACTGGCATCTGCTCCCCAGTCTTTTAGTTCGATTGAAGAAAGTGCTTCCTTCAGTTCCGCATAGTTTTCATAAATCTTTGAAGAAAGTTTGACAGCCCGCTTTCCTTGATACAGAAGATAGATTGACTCGCCGTTTTCCTCTTCTTCTATAATATAGGAGTCAAACTCAGTCAGTCGATAGAAGCGCTTCAAAAAAGGAAGGCAAGTATGTTTCACTTCCAACTCCTTGTCTGTGACGACTATAGTCTTTAGGCGAAAAGCCCAAATACACAAAGCAATAGCAAGCAAGACACCTGCCACAACGATGGTGACGAAGATTGCTCGCCTGGAACCAAGCGAAAAGGTCATTAGTGTGAGGGGAGCCAACAAGTACATTATCAGCTCCAACCAAAGGCCTTTCGAATTGAATTTTGAAGTGATAAGCATTAAATCGGCTTATCTGTTCTTGTACATTTCCTCGTAGTATTTCTCGTAGTCGCCGCTTGTGATGTTGTCCATCCAAGCCTCGTTCTCGAGATACCACTTGACGGTTTTCTCAATGCCCTCTTCGAACTGAAGCGACGGCTCCCAGCCAAGTTCCTTCTGCAACTTTGTGGAGTCGATGGCGTAGCGAGCGTCGTGACCAAGTCTGTCTGTTACATAAGTGATGAGGTCCATGTCGGCTCCTTCTGGACGGCCAAGCAAACGGTCGACTGTATTGATGACCGTCTTGATGATGTCGATGTTCTTCCATTCGTTGAAGCCGCCGATGTTGTAGGTTTCGGCAATTGTTCCTTTATGGAAGATAGTGTCGATGGCACGAGCGTGGTCTTCGACATAGAGCCAATCGCGCACGTTCTCGCCCTTACCATAAACGGGAAGGGGCTTGCGATGGCGTATGTTGTTGATAAAAAGAGGTATCAGTTTTTCAGGGAACTGGTAGGGACCATAGTTGTTGGAGCAGTTCGTCACGATGGTTGGCATTCCGTAAGTGTCGTGGAAAGCGCGGACGAAGTGGTCGCTGGAGGCTTTCGAAGCGGAGTACGGACTATGGGGCTGGTACTTCGTTGTCTCGTAGAAGAAGTCCTTGCCGTATGCCAAGTGATGCTCCGAACTGCTGGCTGTCGTGGTGAAAGGCGGTTTGATGCCTTCTGGATTGGTCATTTCCAGAGCCCCATACACCTCGTCGGTCGAGATGTGATAGAATCGTTTGCCTTCATATCTCTCAGGCAGACTTTCCCAATAGAGCTTTGCAGCTTGCAGGAGAGAAAGTGTTCCCATCACATTCGTGCGAGCAAAAGTAAAAGGATCTTTGATGCTGCGATCCACATGACTCTCTGCTGCGAGGTGTATGATGCCGTCGATCTTCTCGTCTTGCATCAATTTGTAGAAGGCATCGAAGTCGCAGATGTCCATCTTGACGAACTTATAGTTGGGCTTGTCCTCTACGTCTTTCAGGTTCGCGAGGTTGCCTGCATAAGTCAACTTGTCGAGGTTGATGATCTTATACTCAGGATATTTGTTGACGAAGAGGCGAACGACGTGACTGCCGATAAAACCGGCTCCACCAGTTATGACAATGTTAAGTTTCATAATTATATTGTAAAGGTGAACGGACTTTCGAAGTCCTTCAGGTTAATGTGCTTAGTGTCTTTTTCGCTCAGGATTGCCTTTTCCGTAGGAATTCGCCAGTCGATGCCGAGGCTCTGGTCTGTTATGGCGATGCCGTCATCTGCTTCCGGATGGTAGAACTCATCGCATTTATACTGGAAGACGGCAGTCTCGCTCAGTACTGCAAAACCGTGAGCGAAGCCTTTTGAAATGAAGAACTGACGATGATTCTCTTCTGTGAGTTCGACGGCGACGTGATGGCCGTAAGTTGGAGACCCTTTTCGGATATCGACAGCCACATCCAGGACGGCTCCTTTCACACACCTGACTAGTTTGCTTTGTGTGAAGGGTGGGCGCTGGAAGTGCAGTCCTCGCATCACCCCATAAGAGGACATGCTTTCGTTATCCTGCACGAAGTTAATGGGGCCGACTTTCTCCTCGAACTCTCTCTGCGAGAACGATTCGAAAAAGTACCCGCGAGCATCCCTGAAGATGCGTGGTTCTATGATGAGTAAGCCTTCGATGGCGGTTTTAATTACTTCCATTCGTTTGTAGTTTTTGAATGTTGGAGATGCATTTTTCGAGCGAATCGACCCAATACGGAACCTCGATGCCGAAGGTTTCTCGGATGTTGCGTTTGTCGAGGACGGAGTAGGAGGGACGCTTCACGGGACTTGGATATTCCGAAGACAGGCAGGGACGGATGTCACAATCCTTGTGATGGGCGATTCGCGCAATCATTTGTGTGAAGTCGTACCACGAGCAAACACCTTCGTTGGAGAAGTGATAGATGCCTTGAACGGGCTTCGAGAGGATGACCTGAATAGCTTTTGCCAAGTCGAGAGCATACGTCGGAGTGCCGCATTGATCGAAGACAACCTTGAGTTGCGGCTTGGTCTGAGTGAGGTTGAGCATTGTCTTGCAGAAGTTCTTGCCGAACTCGCTGTAAAGCCACGCAGTTCGGATGATGACGAAGCCCCCATTAGAGTCTGCTGAGTTGCCGAACACTTCCTTGATCCTCTCCTCTCCTTCCTTCTTCGTCTCGCCGTAGACGCCAGTCGGAGTTCCCTGCTGATCGGGCCGGCAAGGCGTATTGTAAGGCTCTTTGCCAAACACATAATCGGTAGAGATTTGCACGAGCCAACCCCCGACTTCCTTCATCGCCTTTGCCAAGTTCTCTGGAGCCGTCGCATTAAGTTTCTCGACGAGAGCGCGATTCTCGGGAGCCTCGGCTGCATCGACATTTGTCCAAGCTGCACAGTTCACGATGGCTCGTACATCTTCTTCCTTCACCATGGCTCGAATGGCCTCGAGGTCTGTGATGTCGAGGAACGTGGTCTCCACGCCCTCTTGCTGCGTGACATCGGTAAAGATGTAACGGTCCGCCGAGTCCTTGGCCACGATTCGCATCTCGTTGCCCAACTGTCCGTTTGCTCCTGTGACGAGTATGTTCATTCCTGCTAGTTTGCTTTAAGTTCAAAGTACAAAGATAGTAAAATTTGATGAGAAAGGTGTCGTTTGTTTTGTTTTTTTGCTTTAATTGTGCGAAAAAGGAGGTTCGTTTTCAGTTATGGCTTGGAGCGTTTCAAAAGTTAACGTGTTACGTTGGCCATTTTAACGTGTTACGATTGCAAACGTAACGTGTTAAGTTTGGATTTTAACTGTGTTATGTTTGGAATGTAACTGAGTCGGGTCAGGCATCACTCAGGGCAGAGTCAGGCCAGTTGACGAGATAGACCTGCTCCGTCGCCCTTGTGATGGCGGTATAAAGCCATCGGAAATAGTCTGGCGTAAGCATTTCCTCCGTGATGTAACCTTGGTCGATATAGACGTGTTCCCATTGCCCGCCTTGAGCTTTGTGACAGGTTACGGCATAGGCATACTTGATTTGCAGGGCGTTATAATAGATGTCCTGTCGCAAGCACTTCATCCTTTCGCGTCGGTTTGTCATTTCAGGATAGTCCTCCCAAACGCCGTTGAAGAGGGCTTCCTGCTGCTGTCTGGTCAGGGCTGGCGCTTCGCTCTGAAGGGCGTCGAGCAGGATTGTGACTTCCATCTCCTTGTCTTCGTAGTCAGGAAAAGTGATGGTCGCGTCAATGAAGTGGAATCCGTAGAACGACCTCTCGTTTCGAAGGCGTCGGACAACCGCCACATCTCCGTTCGCGATAAAGGCCATCGTATCTGGTGCAACACCGTTTGCAGCCTGCTCCCGCTCAGTCCAATAGTAGTTGTTCTTGGCCACCATAATCAAGTCTCCGCTGGAAAGTTCCTCCTCATAGTCAAGGATGCGAGTCCTTATACCATTATTATATATGTTGGCTCGCTTGTTGCTTCTGGTCACAACTATTGTTCCGTCTGTTCCATAATTACGGTAACTCTGCTCGAGCGCCTCGATGAGTTCGTCTCCAGGAAGCGCTTTGATGTCAGGAAAACTCTTGCCTCTCAGTTTGGGGAACTCGAACATTTCATCATTCTGGATGAGGCTTCTGAGCATTGTGGCGTTCCAAAGGATGCCGGATTCCTCGAGTTGTCGGACAACTTGGGTCAGGCAAATCTCCGTCACCTCCATTCCATAGCCCTCGAGCATCGTTTTGCTCAAAGCCGGACTCTCTTCCTCGCCGACAGGAGGAAGCTGTGCCGTATCGCCCACCAGCACGAGCCTGCAGCCCTCGCAGGAATAGACATAATGCATCAAATCGTCGAGCAGACGGCCAGTTCCAAAGACAGTATTGTCGTGGGCATCATTCGCAATCATCGACGCTTCGTCCACTATGAACAGAGTATCCTGCTTAAGGTTGATGTCGTTCTGAAAGACATCCATATCCGTGATTGACTTCTGCCGATAAATCTTCCTATGAATAGTAAACGCAGGCACACCCGCGTAAGACGACAAAACCTTTGCCGCCCTACCTGTTGGGGCAAGCAACATGACCCTTTGCTGCAGTTGTCCCAGCGTTCGAACCAAAGCAGCCAGGAGAGAAGTCTTGCCTGTACCAGCATACCCTTTAAGGAGGAAAACTGCATCCCGCTCTCTTGAAAGCAAGAAGTCGGCAAGCAAAATGATTGCTTTTTCCTGCTCTTTCGTCGGATTATGGTCAAAGTTCTCCCTGATTAGGGCACCTAAATCTTCACTTATTGCCATTCTTTTATAAAAAAAAGCCCTTTTTGGTGGATATATGAATAATTCTTTTTACTTTTGCGATGCGAATATACAAAATAAATCACATATATCGTATGAAAAAGGTAATAAATCTTATTTTAGGTATCTGTGTAGCCGGTTTGCTCTTCATTTGCTGGCGTAGCATCAAGGATACCGAGGACTTCGACGCAACTGTCGCAGCCAGAGAGAATGTGGTAAAGGCACGCCTATTGGAGATTCGTAGTGCAGAGGAAGCCTACAAGGCTCAGCATGATGGTGTCTATTGCGCAGATTGGTCCGAACTCATCAAGTTCGTCAAGGAAGGCAAACTGCCCGTTGTCATGAAGCAGGGCTTGCTTACAGAGGACCAGATGAACAAGGGCTTGACCGAAGCTAAAGCAGCAGCCATCGTTAATAGCGGTGATGCAGCAGCCATCGCGGCTAATGGTCTGCAGAATTTCAAGCGCGATACCATCTGGGTTTCGCTGCAGGACTCTCTCTACAACTACGAGGGTTTCGTAGCCGACTCCTTGCGTTACATCCCCTTCTCCGAGGGTGACACCTTCGAAATCATTGCTTGTCCCAACACGACTCGCTCAGGTACCATCATTCAGGTCATGGAATGTAATGCTCCCGACAGCAGCTTCCTCAAGGGAATGGGCAAGGCTGGCAACCGTCTCATCTACAATCGTGCAGAAGAGGCAAATGCCAAAGGTGCTTATGCTGGCTTGAAGATTGGTGATGCTGGCAACAATTGGAACAACAATGCTGGCAACTGGGAGTAATTCTTTCACAAACTATAGATTATCCATCCGCTTTGGTGCGGATGGATTTTCTTTTTCTGTACTTAATGCTCTTGGCGGCTCAGCAGTACAGACTGACCGTTTTCCCGTAGCAGAGCAGGAAATCGCGGCTGATGTCTTGAGGCAAGCCTTGCAGAAACCTTACTTGATGGACTATCGCTTTCAGAGTGTCGAGTTCGTCGTAGAAGGCTTGTCCACCATCGTTCCTCTCGAGCACTTCAACAAGAGCGGCATGCTTGCGTTCTATCGCCTCTGCTTCCCTGGTCAGCAGGCAAGCGTGGCAGACATGCAGTATCAGATACTTTCGTCGCTCGAAGCTGTGATGATATTCTGCCTTGATGGGGATATTCTTCGCGTTGTTCAGGAGTGTTATCCTGACGTCAAAGTATGTTGTGCCGATGCTCAGAAATTGGAACAATTCGCCACTCAGCAAGAGAAACGTCCTGCTCCGGAAGAAGCCGAACAACGAGATGCCTATGTCTGTTTCGACGAAAAGCGTTTCTTCATTGCCGTCTTTCGTCGAAGCAAGTTGCAATATGCAGCATCGCAAGATGCCTCGAACGACAACGATCGGGCTTTTCTGCTGCTTGGAATTTGGAAAGCCCTCGAGTTGCATCCACAGAAGGACGCCCTTCATCTGGAAGGCGCATCTAAGGAACTGAAGAAAACTTTAGCAGAGTATCTCCTTAATATTGACTAAGAATGAAGTCCTTCCCTTTGGGGGAGGAAATAGGAGAGGCTATGAGAATCATCACAGGTAAATACAAAGGCAGACATTTCGAAGTGCCGCGTTCCTTTTCTGCCCGCCCTACGACAGACTTTGCGAAGGAGAATCTCTTCAATGTTCTGCAGGCTTATATCGATTTCGATGAAGCTCCGACTGCTCTCGACCTGTTTTCTGGGACAGGAAGCATCACGCTGGAACTCGTCAGTCGAGGTTGTGGACGTGTTATCAGCGTTGAACTCGACGGACGTCACCACCGCCTTATTAAACAATTTCTCGATAGGTTGCAGGATACTACGGCTTTGCCCGTTCGTGGTGATGTCTTTCAATTTCTGGCAAAGTGTCGTGAGCAATTTGATTTCATCTTTGCCGATCCCCCTTATGTTTTGCCTCAGATTCCAGAGTTGCCCGATATTGTCTTGAGTCGCAACCTGCTCAAAGAGAATGGACTTTTTGTCCTTGAGCACGGCAAGACGAACGACTTTTCGCAACATCCTCGCTTTGTAGAGCATCGTAGTTACGGGAGCGTAAACTTCTCCTTCTTCCAGTAGTGATTTAATCTCTTACGCGTGCGCGCATAAAAACATATAATGTGTATAAAAATCAGACGTGCCTAGTTTGTCAACTAAGCACGTCTAATTTGTTAACGTAAAACGTTACGTTTTCCAACGAAGCGTGTTATGTTACAGCTTTGGACCTGCAGCTACGAGAGCCTTACCTGCTTCGTTCGTTGTGTACTTGCCGAAGTTCTTGATGAAGCGGGCTGCGAGATCCTTTGCCTTCTCTTCCCAAATGCTTGCCTCAGCATAGGTGTCGCGAGGATCAAGGATTGCGGGATTGACGTTGGGCAGAGATGTGGGCACCTCGAAGTCGAAGAAAGGAATCTTCTTGGTCTCAGCCTTCAGGATGCTGCCATCGAGGATGGCGTCGATGATGCCGCGTGTGTCAGGAATTGAGATACGCTTGCCAGTACCGTTCCAACCTGTGTTAACGAGGTAAGCCTTTGCACCGCTCTTCTCCATCTTCTTTACGAGTTCCTCAGCATACTTTGTGGGATGCAGTTCGAGGAAAGCCTGACCGAAGCAAGCTGAGAAGGTGGGAGTGGGCTCTGTGATGCCGCGCTCTGTACCAGCCAACTTTGCTGTGAAGCCAGAGAGGAAGTAGTACTTGGTCTGCTCAGGAGTGAGGATAGATACGGGAGGCAGTACGCCGAATGCATCTGCGCTGAGGAAGATGACGTTCTTTGCGTCTGGACCTGCGCTCTTGCCGTTAACCTTCTTCACGATCTTCTCGATGTGCTCGATAGGATAGCTTACGCGGGTGTTCTCTGTGACGCTCTTGTCGGCGAAATCGATCTTGCCGTCCTTGTCAACTGTGACGTTCTCGAGAAGGGCGTTACGCTTGATAGCGCCATAGATGTCAGGTTCGTTCTCCTTAGAGAGGTTGATGACCTTTGCATAGCAACCACCTTCGAGGTTGAACACGCCCTCGTCGTCCCAACCGTGTTCGTCGTCGCCGATGAGCAGACGCTTCGGGTCGGTAGAAAGAGTGGTCTTACCTGTGCCAGAGAGTCCGAAGAAGATGGCTGTGTTCTTACCTTCCATATCGGTGTTGGCGGAGCAGTGCATAGAAGCGATACCCTGCAGAGGCAGGTAGTAGTTCTGCATGGAGAACATACCCTTCTTCATCTCACCACCATACCAAGTGTTGATGATAACCTGCTGACGAGCCTTTGTGTTGAAAGCAACGCAGGTGTCGGAGTTGAGGCCGAGTTCCTTGTAGTTCTCAACCTTTGCCTTGCTGGCGTTGAAGATGACGAAGTTGGGCTTGAACTCAGCGAGTTCCTTCTCTGTGGGCTGGATGAACATGTTCTTGATGAAGTGAGCCTGCCAAGCAACCTCCACGATGAAACGAACAGCCAGACGAGTAGCTTCGTTAGCACCACAGAAAGCGTCGACAACGTAAAGCTTCTTGCCACAAAGTTCCTTAATAGCAATGTCCTTAACCTTTGCCCAGACCTCTTCGCTCATGGGATGGTTGTCGTTCTTGTACTCCTCGGAAGTCCACCAAACATTGTTGTGGCTCTCGTCGTTGTCAACGATGTACTTGTCCTTAGGAGAACGACCTGTGAAGACGCCTGTCATCACGTTTACTGCGCCAAGTTCTGTCTCCTGACCTACCTCGTAACCTGTGAGTGAGGGGTCGATCTCAGCCTTGTAGAGCTCCTCGTAAGAGGGGTTGTGGGCAATCACGGTGCTACCAGTGATGCCGTACTGTTCCAAATTAACTGTTGCCATTGTGTTGTTGTTGAAAATTATGATTAATGTTTTATCTGTTGTCTCTTAAACGGGTGCAAAGTTACAATTTTCTTCTGATTTAGTGAAGCGTCTCACACTTTTTTTGCAAAGGAAAGACGTTTTATTTCTCTTTGTGTGCTTTTTTGCAAAGTTTACTTTGCATTTATAATGCGATTTTATATCTTTGCATCCAAGAATAATTAAACGAAACGAGCATGAAAGTCGTGAATATGAGCGAGGCACCAAGTGTCATCAATCAATATCTAAGTGAACTTCGAGATGTCAGCATTCAGCAAGACAAGATGCGTTTCCGCCATAATCTGGAGCGAATCGGAGAAATAATGGCTTACGAGATAAGCAAAGACCTCAATTACAAAGAAACAAAGGTGAAGACTCCTTTAGCACCTTGTAAATGCAAATGCATAGCCGAAGAAATCGTGCTGGCGACCATCTTTCGGGCAGGTTTGCCACTTCATCAAGGGTTTCTAAATGTTTTCGACAAGGCGGAGAATGCTTTTGTGAGTGCCTATCGTTATTATAAGGATAAGGAATGTCGCGAGGTGGGAGTGCATGTGGAATATATGGCTTCACCTGATTTGACAGGCAAAACACTCATCATCGTCGATCCGATGCTGGCAAAAGGGTTCAGTTTGGAACTTGCTTTGGTTGCTTTACTTAAGAACGGCAAACCTCGTCGCGTCATTTTGTCGAGTGTTATCGCAGCCCAAGAAGGTGTCGACCACATTGTGAAGTGTTTTGGCGATCATGAAGAAGTGGAACTCTGGTGTGCCGCCATCGATCCTGTTCTTAATGAACGTAGCTATATCGTGCCAGGTCTTGGCGATGCAGGAGATTTGGCTTACGGTGGGAAGCTCTGATTACTTCACCTTCAATTCTTTAATAAGATTCTTGGCCTTTCCCCATTTGTCGATGACGAAGAGCATGTAGCGAACATCGACTCCAATGCATCGTTGCAAGTTGTTGTCGAAAGAAATATCGCCAGACATCGCATCCCAATTGCCGTCGAAAGCCAATCCTAGCAGTTCTCCTTTTCCGTTGAACATTGGCGAACCTGAGTTACCGCCTGTAATGTCATTATTGGAAAGGAAGCAAAGATGCATGTCGCCAGTTGTTCGGTCGGCATAACGTCCCCAATCGCCTTTATTCATCAAGCTGATGATGTCATCCTCCAACTTGTAGTCCTCAATCTCGTCTTGCTTGGCAGCTTTGTCGAGCAGACTTTGAGCGTTGGTATAGTACTGATGATGAGTGCCGTTTGCTGTGTAGTCCTGAATGTATCCGTAAGAGAGTCGCATTGTGAAGTTTGCATCGCTGTAGTGCGGCGTTTCCTGGTCCATTTCAAGAAGAGCTTGCGTCAGGAGATGTTCGTTGAAGTCGATTGTGGTCGAGGCATCACGGTTTCTTCCGCTTATCTCCTGCATCTTCGTGGGGATGTCGTCAGCATATAATAGTCCGAGGTCTGTGTCGCGAAGAGTGCTGTCAGCAAGCAGTTTATCCACGCCGTCGAGACTTGTGCAGATGGTTTTTGAGAAGACATCGTGAGCATAAGCAGTTTCGTCGCCCCCATAAAGGCTATCAATGGTGTTGTAGCAGTCAGGCCAATAGCGACGCTCCTTTACTTGCTCGCGATAGTTCTTCAGTAGCGCTGCCATCGTAGCTTCGTCGAGTTTGGCATCGTAGTCCTTGAAGAAGGCTTCCATACGACTGCGAACTAGATCCGCCTCAGTACTGTCGGCATCTTGTGGCATCGTGTTGAGCATGTGTGCGACGCGATAGAGTTCTATGCCTCGCATAAAGGTTTCGCTGAAGAATCCTGCAGCATAGACATCGTTGCGACGCTTTCCGTATGCTTGCTCAAGTTTTCCGAACATGTCTTCAAAGCGGTTCTTGAGGTCTTTTCGCCCATTATACCACCCGCGTATCTTGTCTTCGAGTTGCTGTTTCTGCTTGATAACACCGAGGTCGGCAATAGCTTTGTTCATGCCTATACTGTTCTTCCAGTAGTTGCTGCTGCTAGCCCACTTGCTTGCATATTTGATGCCGACTGTTCGGTCTGCGTCCATGAACTTCTTCCACACTTCCTGCTTTTTGCCGCGAACTTGTATCGTGCTGACGTTGATGGCATTGACGCGCTCGTCTATGCCCCACGAACTCATGTAGCGACTTGTGCTTCCGGGATAGCCGACCGTCATGCAGAAGTCGCCGTTTTGGTAGCCGTCCATAGCGATACGAGCATAGTTCTTGAGTCGTAGCGGCACATTTTTAGGATTGTAGCTGGCAGGTTCTCCGTTTTTGTCAGCATATATGCGGAACACACTAAAGTCGCACGTCTGCCGTGGCCACATCCAATTGTCTGTGTCGCCGCCGAACTTGCCCATCGTTTCCGTTGCTGTGAAGACGAGACGGATGTCGCGATAGACCTTGTAGTAGCTCACGTAGAAAGCGTTGTTCTCGTAGTATGCCCTTACCATGCAATTGAGACCAGGATTGGCATCTCTGAACTCCCTTTCAGCAGCACTCATAATGCTGTCTGTGTATTGTTTGTCGAGTTCTGCAGTGGACTCGTTGGGATGCTCTTCGTAGACCTTGTTCAAGGCTCGCATGATGCGACCAGTACATTCCTCAGTACGCAACAGGAACTTCACAAAAAGCCCTTCAGCAGGACGTTCTTCCTTGCGAGAGCGAGCTACGAAGCCGTTCGTCAGGATGTCATCCTCAGGTGTCGAGAGCTTCTGGATGGCACCATAGCCGCAGTGATGATTGGTGAAGACAAGGCCGTCAGGACTTACTACGACGCCCGAACAGAAGTCGCCGAAATCAACTACGCAGTCCTTGAGGCTTGCGTGCTCGGTACTATAGAGTTGGTCGGGCGTGAGTTGCAGACCAAGACTCTTCATTGCCTCAGCTGTTTTCTCGTCAATATGGTTCAGCATCCACATGCCCTCATCGGCATTGGAAATGAGTGAGAGCGCACATAAAGTTGCGCAGAGGAATATCTTTTTCATACAATCTGTTATTTCTTCTTTGGCTTGCGTCTTGCCCAACCTTCTTCGCTGAAGTCAGGAATCTCGCCTTTCAGTTCGTTTTTCTTGGGTTTATCTGGGTTGAGGAACTTCATCCAGTCCTCTTTCTTGTAATATTTCTTGCCTCGAGGTGCCGTGTAGCCACGTTCTTCGCGAGAAGGCTTTTCACGTTTTTCGCGTTTTGGTGCCGCAGGCTTTTCTTGGTATGCAGACTTAACTTTTCGTTCTGGTTTACGTTCCTTTTGTTGCGGCTCTTCTGTCGAAACATCACAGACGACGCTTCTGCCTTTAACTGTTACGCCATGCTTCAGGCCTTTCAGGACGCGGTTCAGGTCGTCTTGCTTCACTTCGATGAACGAGAAGTTCTTCATCAAATCGATTCGCCCCACAGCCACCTTGTCGCCTTGCACGTTCTTGTTGATGAGGCTGATAATCTCGCGAGCATACATGCCGTCTATCTTGCCAACATTGAGGAAGAGACGGACGTAGCCTTCTTCTGCTTGATGGGACTTATTGCGTTGTTTGCGTTTGCCTTCTTCACCCTTTCCAGAAGTTGCGACATCCTCTATTTCAGGCGCATTTGCATAGTATTGCAGGAAGCGGCCGAACTCGCGTGAAAGCACGCGTTTGATGAGGTCGTCCTTGTCGAGCCATTCCCAACGCTTTTGCACTTCGTTCATGAAGGGCGCTATCTCTTCCTCGTCCACCTCGATGCGTTCAATATCGTCGATGACGTGATAGAGTTGCTTCGTGCAGATGTCGCGAGGCTCAGGCAAAGTCCCTTGCTCGAAAGTCTTCTGTATTTCTTTTTCAATCTGCTTTATCTTGGAGCGTTCGCGCATGCCGATGATGCAGATGCTCGTGCCTTTCTTGCCGGCTCGACCTGTTCTGCCTGAGCGATGAGTGTAGTATTCCACATCGTCTGGCATACCATAGTTGATGACGTGCGTCAAGTCGTCCACGTCGAGACCGCGAGCCGCCACATCAGTCGCTACAAGCAATTGTATGCGATGGCGGCGGAACTTCTGCATCGTGAGTTCACGCTGCTGCTGGGAAAGTTCTCCATGCAAGGCATCGGCATTGTAGCCGTCGCGAATCAAGTTGTCTGCCACTTCTTGCGTCTCAAGTCGAGTACGGCAGAAAATGATGGCATAGATGCGAGGATAGAAGTCCACGACACGTTTGAGAGCGAGGTACTTGTCACGCGCGTGTACCATATAATATATGTGGTTGACGTTCTCGGCCCCTTCGTTGCGACTGCCGACTTGTATCTGCTTGGCATCGGTCAGGTAGTTTTGTGCGATACGTTCTATCTCCTGACTCATCGTTGCGCTGAAGAGCAGAGTCCGATGCTGGCTTGGGATGCCTTCGAGGATGCTGTCGAGTTCCTCCTGGAAGCCCATCGAAAGCATTTCGTCTGCCTCGTCGAGGACAACGTGTTGTACCTTCGAAAGGTCTGCCACGCCACGATTCATCAGGTCCATCAGTCGGCCAGGTGTTGCCACGATGATGTCTACGCCATGCTGAAGAGCACGGATTTGCGGCTCGATGTTCGTGCCTCCGTAAACGGCCAGAATGTTCGTCTCGGGCATGTACTTGCTGAAACCCTCCATATCGTCTGCAATCTGCAGACAGAGTTCGCGTGTCGGACTAAGTATGACGACAGTTGGCCCGTCGGAGGGGACTAACTGTTGGAGTAGGGGAAGCCCGTAAGCCGCAGTCTTTCCTGTGCCGGTTTGAGCCAAAGCCACGAGGTCGGAGTCGTTGCTGAGCAAGTGGGGAATCACCTCTTCCTGCACAGGCATCGGATGTTCGTAGCCCAGTTCCTCGATAGCTTGCAAGAGTGGTTGGGCAAGTCCCAGTTCGCTGAAATTCTTCATATCGGGCACAAAAGTACAAAGAAAATAAGAATTAAGGAAGAAGAATTGGAAATTATTTTGTACTTTTGCAACGATGAAGACAGGATTGGTATTAGAAGGTGGAGGAATGCGTGGCTTGTTCACGGCTGGCGTGATGGATGTGATGATGGAGCACAACATCCGTTTCGGCGGCATTGTCGGCGTTTCGGCAGGTGCTTCGTTTGGGTGCAACTACAAGTCGCATCAAGTTGGTCGTGTCCTTCGTTACAATGTCCGCTTCAAGGACGACCCCAGATATATGGGGTTGCGAAGCCTGCTTAGAACGGGCAATCTCGTGGCTGCCGAGTTCAGTTATCACACTTTGCCGAAGGAACTCGACCTCTTCGACTTCGATGCCTGCAACAACGATCCGACTGAGTTTCACGTGGTTTGTACGGATGTTATGACAGGCGAGCCTGTCTATCATCGTATCGACTTCATGGACGATGAAAGCCTCGAATGGATACGCGCCTCAGCCTCTATGCCATTAGTTTCGCGGCCAGTTCCTCTCGAAGGACGGCTTCTCCTGGATGGCGGCATCAGCGATTCGATTCCTTTGCGCTACTTTCAGGAGCAAGGATTCGAGCGCAATCTCGTCATCCTGACGCAACCCAAAGGTTTCTACAAGAAGCGGACAAAACTGATGCCCCTCTTCCATCTGTTTATGAGTCGCTATCCTGCCATCGTCCAGGCAATGTCCTGTCGGCATTTGATGTACAACGAAGAGCTGGCTTACCTTGAGGAGCAGGAACGATTGGGCAGCATCCTCCTCATCTATCCTCAGGACACGCTTCCAATCGGTCGTACTGAACAGGACGAACAAAAGATGCGACGGATTTATGCGATGGGGCGCGAGAAAGCAGAGGAAATGCTGGGCCAAATCCAGGCCTTCGTGGAGGCATCGCAAACGCAGGCAGTGATAAATGCAAACGACTAATGTGACGATTGCAAATTACTAACGTGACAATCGCAAACATCAAACGTGACGTTTGGCAACTTCACACGTGATGTTTGCAAACTTTCCTGCGTATGAGTTGCTTCTTATTGATAAAAGTCGTATCTTTGCAACGGAGAAAACCTATCAAACAACAAAGAATATTATGAAAAAGCATGTTCTGGCAGCCTTTTTGCTGTCGCTTTGCCTGCCCACGATGGCTGGCCGAATCGTGACGGATACAGTGAAGAGTAAAATCCTCTCAGCAGATGTGCCCTGCAATGTCTATTTGCCCGATGGATTCGACAGAAACGAGAGCCAACGCTATCCTGTCATCTATCTGCTTCATGGCTTCAGCGACGATTATCGTGCTTGGCGCGACAAAGGGCAGATGCAGACAGTTGTCGACGAACTCATCGGCACAGGCGAATGCGTACCCGTCGTTATCATTATGCCAAATGCGGGTGGTCCTGACACGCGCAACACTTGGAACGGTTACTTCAATATGCCAGGCTGGTCGTACGAAGACTTCTTCTTCCAAGAGTTTCTGCCTGCTTTGGAAAAGAAGTATCGCGTTGTTGGAGACAAGGAACATCGTGCCGTGATGGGCCTTTCGATGGGTGGTGGCGGCAGTACCGTCTATTGTCAAAGACATCCTGACATGTTCTCGTCCTGCTATGCCATGAGTGCTTGGCTCGACAACGAGAGCAACAACGTCAATCCTGGCGAGGGAAAGGATAAGCGTTACTATGTGACAGAAGCTGTAAAGGAACATAGCGCCCTTCGTTTCGTAGAGCAGGCTGACGATGCCACCAAGCAGCAGTTGCGTACCGTAAAGTGGTTCTTCGACTGTGGCGACGATGATTTCCTTTTCGACCAAAGCGTCAAGTTGCACCAGTTGATGCGTAAAGCGTGGATTCACGACGAGCTACGCATCCGCAACGGCGTGCATAATTGGGAGTATTGGCACCAGGCTCTTCGCATGGCATTACCCTTTGCCTCACGCAACTTCGGAAAGTAACTGATAATTCCAGGCAGGAGAAGGGGTTTCACTATCTTATAATAAACCTGTGTGAAACCTCTTCCGAGTCGCCACCATAGAAGTCGATGCTGACGTGCTTCTTGCTGACGTTCAGCTTGTAGGAACCTTGCGAGCGGGAATTGATATGCTGACGAATGCCTGGACGATATTCGTCGAAGAGGGCCGACTCATCCTTGAGGTTGGCTCCGTCAGGCTTCTCCATCATTTTCTTGCGTAGCATGCCGTAGTTCTCGGCTCCTTCCGAACGAACGGCATATTGCTTCTGTTCCTCTGCAGTCCAAACGCTGCTCATCGTCATCTGCGTGATGCGTCCACCGTCTCCCCACCAATCCTTGAAGTCGGTATAGTGGGTGTGGCCGCATAGTACAATGGCGTTCCGCTTGGCAAAGGCTTGGCGGAAATGCAGACGTGCTTGGGTGTTGGCTTCGGAAGCTCCTCCGTGGAAGAACCATCGGCAACTGCTTATGTCAGGAGGAAGCACAGGACCATGAGTTATGACAAAGGTGTGACGCGCTCCCTTCGTCTCATCTAAGAGGCGGTCTGTCTCTTCGTCGTCTGGGTTGTTGAAGTCTATGACAATGAAGGCATCGTCGCCCACGTTAAAGGCAAAAGTTGTCTTGCTGATGCTCTTGCCCAGTTCTTCGGACATGCGGGAAGGCATGAAGGCATGATAGGCTCCGAGGGCATCGACGCCTCGGATGTCGTGATTGCCCACTACGGTAACGAAGGGCAGACCTCCCAACTCCTGCTTGAATCGATTCATAACGTCGGAAAGCATCTTTTTGTGCACCTCGCCATCGCCGCAGTCTCCCTGAATGAGGTCGCCCATCTGCAATACCATGCGAGTGTCCTTGTCAATCAGCCTGGCTGCCCTGTTGAGGAGGCGTGGGCAACGGTCTTTCCACATGGCTCCATTACGGGCAAACTCGGCACGCTGAATCTTGTTGAGCCTTTCATCTGGCTCGTTATAATGGGAATGGTAAATGGAAGGCGGGTCGGCGTCGAAGTGTGTGTCGCCCAAGATAATCATGGAATATGACTTGTCTCCCTTCCCTTTGGCAAAAGCGGGTAAAGGGAAACTGCTGGCACCAAGGCCGATGATTCCTGTTGCGGATAGTGTTAGGAAGTCTCTTCTGTTCATGGTATTTCTGTTTGTTTTGCTGCAAAGATACAAAAAGATTAGGGAATAAAGATTAAAGAAGGGAGTTTTTTTGTATCTTTGTACACTGATAAAGAGCATGAACGAAACGATGAAGCAGGAAATCAACCCTATAGAGACGAGTCGCACCTATGCCTTCGAGATGTGGATGAAGGCGCCAATGCCGATGGTGACGCTGTTCAAGACGCTTGATGTGACACGGCTTGTGAAACTCAGCAAAAGGCGGAACTTGAAGTTCAACATGCTGATGTGCTGGTGTATAGGTAAGGCTGCGAGCAAGGTCAAGGAGTTTTATTTCTTGCCCGAAGCAGGTAAGTTGATGCAGTTCGACAGTCTCGCCGTCAATACTATTGTCCTTAACAAGGAGAATGAGGTCAGTTCGTGCGACATCCCTTACTGCGAGGACTTGTCTTTCTTCAATGAACAATACCTGAGTCTCACAAAGGAAGTGGCTGAGACATGCAGGAATCACGACCTTCCCGACTCGATGGTGATAGGCACTTCGGCTTTGGTGCAATATGACATCGACGGGGCAGTCGGCATGTATAGCGGCATCTACAACAATCCTTTCCTCATCTGGGCAAAGTATAAACGCAGTTTCTTCAGGACGACTCTCAAGGTCTCCTTCCAGTTCCACCACACCCAGATGGATGGGGCTCAAGCGGCTCGTTTCCTCGATGAACTGCAAAGAGTAATCCGTTCGCTGTGAACTTTTTTTCATCTTCGACGTCACCTTTTGCCTTTTCGACTTGTTATATTAGTGACCAGGGTCGAGAGAAACAAAAGAAAATATAAGTAAAACGATTAAAACTAAAAGATTATGTATGCAGATGCTATTACGGGTATGATATTTATAATTGCCTGTGGGTGTATACTTCCTATCGTTATGGTGTTGATGAATACTCGTCGAAGGATGAACGAGACTGAGACGCGTAAGCAGATAGTTCTGGCTGCAATCGAGAAGAACAAAGAGACGGATGTGGAGGAACTGCTCAAGAAGATGGCTCCCAAACAGAAGTTATTGAAGGAGAAACTGTTGTCCAAACTATTGTGGGGCTGCATTTTCTCCCTGATTGGCTTTATTATTTTTTGCTGCGGCTTATGGATAGATTGGTGTGGAGGCTCAGATCCAGATGAGATTCACTTCCTTTATTTCTGTGGTGGAGTGCTCTTTGCCATTGGCCTCGGCTTCCTTATCTATTACTTTGTGGGCAGGAAGATACTCGCTAAAGAGATTGAGGCTGAAGAGAAGAAACTGACGGCAGAGGCAAATCTGTGAATCGAGAGACTTTCATAGAATGTGTTGAGCGCGAGCAGGAGGCACTTCGCGGCTTCTTGCTCGCCCTTTGCTGCGGCAACAGGGACGAGGCGGACGACCTGGCGCAAGACGCTTTGGTGAAGGCTTACCTCTCGTCGGCAGGCTATCAGGACAGGGGGAAGTTCCGTTCGTGGCTCTTCAAGATTGCCCACAACACGTTCCTCAGTTACAAACGAAGCCTGCAAACTACGGAAAGTATCGATGAGGCGAGAATGCTTGTCAGCAGTAGCTCTACGGATACCGGCTTCGAGCATCAGAGCCTCTATCTCGCCCTCCGAACCCTTCCTCCCAAGGAACGTTCCTCCATCACGCTGTTCTATCTCAACGGCTATAGCGTCAAGGAGATAGCTGCGATTACTGATGCCTCGCAAGACGCCGTGAAGCAGCAACTCTCGCGGGGCAGGGAACGACTTAGAGCAATATTGAAGATTGAAAATTGAATACTGAAGGTTATGACAAAAGATAAAGAACTGGAGGAGCTTTTCCTCGCTCAGAGGCCGACGTTCGACGACAGTGCCGAGTTCATGGCAAAGCTGACGAAGCGGCTCGACGCAGTTGAGTAC
>JAGCFN010000235.1 GCA_017650085.1 Bacteroidaceae bacterium
AAGTGGAAAGTGAAAAGTGAAATTTTATTTGTATTTTTGCAGAAAATAAACTCCAGTTTTCAATACCATTCACTCCTTATTCAAGATATTATGGAACAAAGTACTATTTTCCAGATTTGCGGATTGGTGGCAAGTGTCTGCATGATACTGGGCTATCTACCACAAGCCATCGAGACCATTCGAACCCGCAAAACCGATGGTATCGCCCTACCCACCTTTCTGATGACAGGAGTGGGCAGTATCGCATTCATGATTCAAGGTCTGCTGAACGAGCCAAACATCATCTGGTCGCTTGTCCTGACCAACTTCGTTACGACAATCTGCAGTTGCATCGTTTTCGGCATAAAGATCTACAACTACTATTTCAAGGACAGCCGATCAAAGCAACCCAGTTGAACCCCAGGCGGATGAATGTCCGCACATCACACGCCAAGTTTGTCAACTACACACGTTAAGTTTACGAACCATCCACGCCTGATTATCGTGCCAGAAACGACACGATGATACAGGATGCAAATCATAAATATGCAACATAAACAATAATTTTCAGCTTTTAAATTTCATCTTTCAACTTTATTTCGTATCTTTGCACGCAAATTTAAACAAAACCAATACAAATATGTCTAAGAAACACGCAAAGAAACAGGCAAACGAGTTCGACGAAACCCTCGCTGCCTCCAGATCATTCTTCGAAAGAAACAAAAAAGCAATCCTTTGGGGTGGCGGCGGTCTCCTCGCCATCATCATCATCGCATTGCTCGTCCACCAGTTCTACATCACTCCTCGCAACCTCCATGCACAAGAGAGCATCTTCCGTGCTGAACAGGCATTCAT
The DNA here is from genome assembly GCA_017650085.1 of Bacteroidaceae bacterium. GTDB lineage: Bacteria > Bacteroidota > Bacteroidia > Bacteroidales > Bacteroidaceae > Physcousia. Next base: position 835 of record JAGCFN010000235.1, read on the forward strand.
GGACGGCAACTACGAGAAGGCACTGAACGGCGACGGCGAAAGCATGGGCTTCCTCAACGTCATCGACGAGTACAAGAACACCAAGGCCGGCAATCTGGCATGCCTCTATGCCGCTAAGTGCTACGCTGCTACCGAGAAATATCAGGAAGCCATCGATATGCTCGACCGCTTTGACGGTTGCGACGATGCCATGATCAGCCCCGCAGCTCTTGCTCTGAAAGGCAACTGCTATGCCGAGCTTGGCGATAACGCAAAGGCTGCCGAGTTCCTCACAAAAGCCGCCAAGGAAGCCGACAACAACACCATCAGCCCCACTTGCCTTTTGCAAGCTGGTCAGATTTACGAAGTTCTCGGCCAGAACGACAAGGCTCTCGAGTGCTACAAGCAGATCAAGGACAAATACCAGCAGAGCAACGCCTACTACGAGATTGACAAGTACATTGAGAAGCTCTCTGAATAATGGCCTCTTCCCTTCATAATCTCAGCGACTACGACATCCACTCCGTGCCCGACGCAACAGGCATGAGGGTTGGTATCGTCGTGAGCGAATGGAACGACAAAATCACCAGCGCTTTGCTTGAAGGTGCTGTCCAAACGCTCATCAAGCATGGTGTTCGCGAAGAGGACATCAAGGTTAAGCCTGTTCCCGGAAGCTTCGAGCTGATTTATGGTTCGGCTCGCTTTGCCAGTTCCGGACTTGTTGATGCAGTGATTGCAATCGGTTGCGTCATACGTGGCGACACGCCCCACTTCGACTACATTTGTCAGGGCGTCACGCAAGGCTTGGCCGAGCTGAACAAAGAAGGCAAAGTGCCCGTCATCTACGGTTTGCTGACCTGCAACACGATGGAACAGGCCGAACAACGCAGCGGCGGTATGCTTGGCAACAAAGGCGACGAATGCGCCATCACAGCCATCAAGATGGTGAAGGGCTGGGAATAAGACTTCAACAAACAAAAAGAAAGCGCTGCTTGGGACATCCCCTTGCAGCGCTCTTCTTATTCACTTAATTACTTATTCTCTTATTCTATCACAACTCTTGTCCAGCCGTGTTCGTCAGGTTCGATGCCGTACTGAATGTTGCGAAGCTTTTCATATAGTTTGCGGCAGATGGGACCTGGCTCGCCATTCTTCGAGATGATGAAGCTTTGCTTGGTATCGAGGTCGTCGATACGCTCGATAGGACTGATGACGGCAGCCGTTCCACAAGCTCCAGCCTCTTCGAAGGTAGCCAGTTCCTCTTCGGGAATCTGACGGCGTTCAACTTTCATGCCGAGGTCCATAGCCAATTGCATCAGGCTCTTGTTGGTGATGCTGGGCAAGATGCTGGTACTCTTCGGAGTGACATAAGTATTGTTCTTGATGCCGAAGAAATTGGCTGCTCCGCACTCGTCCATATACTTCTTCTCCTTCGCGTCAAGATAGAACTCGCAACTATAGCCGAGATCGTGCGCCATCTTATTTGCTCTGAGGCTTGCCGCATAGTTGCCACCTACTTTATAGATGCCTGTTCCGAGAGGAGCAGAACGGTCGTACTCGCGAATGATGACGTAAGGATTGGTTGCAAAGCCACCCTTGAAGTACGGGCCAACTGGCGTCACGAAAATGAGGAAAAGGTACTCCTGGGCAGGATGAACGCCAACCTGAGCACTTGTGCCAATCAAGAGAGGACGGATGTAGAGGGTTGCTCCGCTCTCGTAAGGAGGAATGAATCGCTCATTCAGACGAACGACTTTATCCACCATCTCGTTGAACTTCTCCGTAGAAAGCTCGGGCATCAGGATGCCGCGACAAGTGCTCTGCAAGCGAGCTGCGTTCTCATCACTACGAAAGACGCGCACCTTCCCGTCTGGACAACGATAAGCCTTCAATCCCTCGAAAGCCTCCTGTCCATAATGCAGGCAAGTGGCAGCCATATGAATAGGAATGGTCTCCTCGCTGCAAACTTCTATCTCACCCCATGCACCGTTGCGATAGTAACAGCGCACATTGTAGTCAGTCTTCATGTAACCAAAGGAAAGGTTACTCCAATCGATTTCTTTCATATTCTGGTTGTTTGGTCGTTTAGTCATTTAGTCGTTTGGGAAAGTAATCAATGGCATTTGGTAATCATACCTAAACAACCAAACGACTAATCTCCCAAACGACTAATTTGCGCCACAAAGTTACGCCTTTTCCTCGATATTCAGCAAGGATTTGCAGTTTTTTTCTGCTTCATAGAGCTTTTCGTGACAATATTTCATCAACTTTTGGGCTTCGCGAAGACGTTCTGCCATTTCGTCGATACCAATCTCACCTTGCTCCATCTGCTGGGCCATTGCTTCGAGCTTCTGCATGGCCTGCTCGTAAGTCAGTTCTTCTTGCATAATACTACCTTTGAATATATTTCTCCGTTTTCTATTTGTGTGGTCAGGACTTCGCCTTCTGCCAGTCCTTCGATGCTGCGAACTATCTTTCCTCCGCAAGTCGTTATCGAGTAGCCGCGCTTCAAGAGGAGTCTTGGGTCGAGCATTTCCAGCCGTTTCTCCAAGAGCTGATGACGATGATGCTCTCGTTCAATCAGCTGAGGAATGGCCGTCATAAGCCTTTGGCGAAGGAGTTGAAGGCCGTTCTGCTTTCCTTGAATGAAGTTCGTAAAGAGCAAGGGAAGGACCGCTTTCTGATGCTCCATACGTTGTTTTTCTCGCAGGATTCGCTCTTCTGCCGAATGTGTGATACGCTGATAGAGTTCGTCCAGCAGAGCGGCTTCCTCTGCCTGATGCTCGATGATGAAGGCAGCTGCGGCAGTTGGCGTCTTGACCTTTGTATGAGCCACGAAGTCGAGAACTGTCTCATCTCGCTCATGACCGATTCCTGTCAGGACAGGCAAAGGATATTGGGCTATGCAGGCTGCCAATTCGTAGGTGTCGAAGTCGCTCAGATCACTACTTGCCCCGCCTCCACGAATGATGACAACGAGGTCGAACGGTTGCTCCGAAAGAATTGTCTCGAGAGCTGAGATGATGCTCTCGGGAACTTGTTCGCCTTGCATGACGGCTGGGAAGAGCTGAACATCAAAATGGAAGCCGTAGTCGTTCTGCTCCAATTGATGGCAGAAATCGCCATATCCCGCAGCTGTAGGGCTACTGATGACGGCTATCCGTCTCAGCAATCGCGGCAAAGGAAGGCTTTGATTGTCGTGCAGGATGCCGTCTTTCTCCAGTTGCTGGAGAATCTCTCTACGCCTTTTAGCGAGGTCGCCAAGGGTAAATGTAGAGTCGATATCGAGCACATTGAGCGAGTAGCCATATTGCTCGTGGAAGTTGATCTCAACCAGAAGCTTTACCTGCAAACCCTTGCGAAGCGTCTCGCCTGCCTCTTTCTGGAAGCGCAAACGAAGCATGTTATAAGTTCGAGCCCAGCAAGTGATACGGGCTCGAGCCACGATACGGTCGCTCTCCTCATCTTTCTGAACAAGTTCGCCATAGAAATGTCCGCCAAAAGCTGGTGTGCCGGCATCACTCAACTCGCCAGTCACCCAGTACTCCTCATCGAAATTCGACTCGATGACCTCATGCACCAGGCTGTTCAGCTCGAAAAGGGTCAGCACTTCATCCATCTGCTAGAGTTTAGTGGGTTTATCAATCGAGATGTCTTCCATTTCCTCATCGAGACGGTTGCCCCACAGGTATTTGTTTGTCTCGTGAGCAGCAACCCCACTCAACAGGAGCAAAGCCACGAGATTGGGAATAGTCATGAGTGCGTTCATCGTGTCGGCTATGTTCCAGATGACGTCAAGACTGATGATGCTGCCAAAGAAGAGCGCCACGATATAGAGGATGCGATAGAAGCGATTGATACGCTGATGCTCGATATAGTTGACGGCACTCTCGCCGTAGTAGCACCAGCCCAGAATCGTACTGAAAGCAAAGGTCAGGATGCCGAAAGTGAGCAACGGAGCTCCAACATAGGGAATCTTCGAGAACGCCACTTTCGTCAGGGCTGCTCCGTCGGCAAAGCTGATGTCGGGATAAGCCAAGATACTGCTGACGAGCACCAGACCTGTGAGAGCACAGATGATGACCGTGTCCCAGAATGTGCCTGTGCTCGACACTAAAGCCTGCCGAACAGGATTGCGTGTCTGTGCCGCTGCTGCCACGATGGGAGCACTACCCATACCGCTCTCGTTTGAGAACAAGCCGCGAGCAATACCGTATCGAGCTGCCATCATTACCGTAGCCCCTACAAAGCCGCCTCCAGCTGCAGTAGGATTGAAAGCCGACTCGACGATGAGCTGTACTGCAGGCCACACGAAGCTGCCGTTCATGCAAAGTATCACGATACAACCTATCACATAGAGTGCAGCCATGAAAGGAACAAGAATGGTGCAAACGCGGGCAATGGACTTCACTCCGCCCATAATGACGAGTCCCGTCAGCAAGCAAATGAAGATGCCCACAATCCAAGTTGGGATGCCGAAAGTCTCGTTTGCCAGCAGAGCAATAGAGTTGGCTTGAACGGTACAACCGATGCCGAAACTGGCCAGAGCTGTGAAGATAGCGAAAATCAGAGCCAGCCACTTCATCCCAAGACCGAGTTCAAGGGCGTACATCGGACCTCCATAGGTTCGTCCGTCACTTCCTCTCACGCGATACTTGACGGCAAGCAAGCCCTCAGCATATTTCGTAGCCATACCGAAGATGCCAGTCAGCCAGCACCACAGCACAGCTCCTGGTCCTCCAAGAGCCACAGCCGTAGCCACACCCACGATATTTCCTGTGCCGATGGTAGCTGCCAAAGCCGTAGCCAAAGCTCCGAACTGCGAGACGTCTCCCTTTGCTCCCTTATCTTTCTTTACAGACAAACGGATGCCCGTAAGCAATCGCCTTTGCGGGATGCGAAGCCGGAAGGTGAGGAACACATGCGTGCCCAGCAGCAAGATGACCATCGGCCAGCCCCAAAGCACGGAGCTGAGCAAGGAGAAGAGATTGTTAATTGCATCCATCGATAGAGTGTCAGCGGTCGGTTTGTCGTTTCAACCCCGATTAAACTTTTGCAAAGATACGAAGAAAGAATGAAAGGA
>JAGCFN010000025.1 GCA_017650085.1 Bacteroidaceae bacterium
TCGTCAAGCCTATTAATGTACACAACAGTTACGCGATGGAGATGCGAGGCCTGTGGTACATGGAGAATGATTGCATGGGAGGCCCCTTCGTGAGCCACTCTCGCGTTGACATCGAGACAAATCGCGTAGTAGTAGTCGAAGGTTTCGTCTATGCTCCTGAGAAGATGAAGCGCGGCCTCATTCGCAGGCTCGAAGGTTCGCTCTACACTCTGCAACTTCCCCAAGAACAATACTCGCTCATTGACACAGGACTGGAGGAAGAGAAAGCTCAAACGCCATCCGAATCCACTTCAAAGGAAGGGGCTAAAAACTAAGCACGCCATCTTTGCAAACTTAACGTGTTAACTTCGCCAATTTAACGTGTTAACTTTGCCAACTTAACGTGCCACGTTTACAAACTTAACTGCACAACCAAAATAACAGACTACGACAAAACAAGTCACATAAATGGAAAAACTCAAGATAGCCATTACGCAAATTGGCACTGACGACATAGACAACAACTTTGTTCGTCAGGTCTGTTGCGACCCAGCTATGCTCGAACTCTGTACTCCAGTCGAGCTGGACGAGGAGACGGCCTATCGCAAACTTGACGAAGGAAAAGTAGATGCGATGGTGCTTGCAACTGAAGCGAAATGTCCTTCAGGTGCCTTTGAGATTATCGTGACAGACAAGACAAACATCGCTGTGCTCGACAAAGAACCAACTGCAGAAGATATCATCAGACTTCGCAATATCCTTGAACGAGACTTTGGCCTGCAAATACCTCGCATCGCCATCGTACAGGAAAACGTTATGCAGAACCCTGATCTCGCAACCCAAGTAACGACAGAGCAAGGCATCAACACCTATGGTCCTTATACAATAGAACAAATTACATCAGAGGACACGGCTTGGCACTTTGACGGCATCATCACGACAGACAAGACTTTAGCACAACGCATTGTCACTGATCTTTTGGCAAAAGCTCCTGTCCGCTATTTTGCTGGCAGAGAAGCAGTTGTGACCGCCATCTACCAGCCTGTTCAAACAAATGAAGACGAGGGTGTGGCTGATGTTTCGTGGTTGACCCATCCTTTCTTCACGGCTATTGACATCATCCGCAACCGTGCTTTTTACGATGAAGCACGGCAAGATGTCCTGCCCAAGCTCTTCCGCGACAAGCGTGAAGACAGGAAGAAAGATGAACTTTCTCAAACAAACACTAACAACGACAACTCCGAAAAAGCATCATGAGCACAAGTTCAGATATGCAGTCACTGATGAACCGCTATGGTATTGTGGGGCGCAACGAAGCACTTCGCGAAGCTCTTGCCACAGCAGTTCTGGTTGCACCTACAGACCTCTCTGTGCTTATTCAAGGAGAGAGTGGCGTAGGTAAAGAAATCATTCCGCGCATCATTCACGACCATAGCAAGCGCAAGGGAAAGACATACATCGCCATCAATTGCGGCTCTATTCCAGAGGGAACTATCGATAGCGAACTCTTTGGACACGAAAAGGGTGCTTTTACCAGCGCTATTGGTGAGCACGAAGGTTACTTCGGAGCAGCTAATGGAGGTACACTTTTCCTCGACGAAGTGGGCGAACTGCCTTTAAGCACTCAGGCAAGACTGCTTCGAGTATTGGAAACAGGTGAATATCTTAGAGTCGGTAGCAGCACGCCAAGAAAGACAGATGTCCGTATTGTTGCTGCCACGAATGTGGATATTCCAAATGCCATCAAGCAAGGACGTTTCCGCGAAGACCTTTATTACCGTCTTTGCACCATCAATATCAAGATACCACCCTTGCGCGAACGTCAAGGTGATGCTGTTCTTCTCTTCAAAAAGTTTGCGCTCGATACGGCACAACGCTACAACATCCCCGAACCTATCAGACTCACTCCAGAAGCAGAAGAGGTGGTTAATTCCTATAAATGGCCCGGTAATATCCGTCAACTTCGTAACATTACGGAGCAGCTCAGCATTCTTTCCGAAAGCCGAAGCATCACGCCGGAAATGCTTGCAAATCTTAGCATTACTCCCAACTCTGATGCAGATACAGGAATTGCCACAATCGGAGGAAGCAGTTCGGGCTCTCAGCATGACTACGAACAAGAGATAAAAATTCTTGCTCACGCAGTCTTCGAGCTTCGTTCTGAAGTGCAAGAACTCAAAGAGAAACTGCAAGGACATAATTGGCATGAGGCTCCTGCCGGCACGACATTGCCCATTCCTGTCTCCACACAAAAGAAGACTCCGAATACACAACCAGAAGAGTTGGACATTCCGACTGCTGAAGAGATTGTAGATGACGATACGCTCAACATCGGAGACATGGAGAAGCGCAACATCTTGCTTGCGCTCCAACGCAATCATTACAAGCGTAAACTTGCTGCCGAAGAACTTGGCATCAGCGAACGAACACTTTACAGAAAGATAAAAGCCTATGGAATCGATGAATAGAAGGCACTTTATCCTATTGCTTTTGCTTGCCGTTCTGGTCTCTGCCTGCTCTATCAGCTATAGTTTCAATGGTGCCAGTATCGACTATACGACAACGAAAACCATTCAGATAGACAACTTCCCCATTCGAAGTGCTTATGTATGGGCACCAATGCAGAGCATTTTCCAGAACAGAATCACGGAGATCTATGCCAATCAAACAAAGTTGAAACAGGTTAAAAAGAACGGCGACCTCCAACTTGCAGGCGAGATTGTTGCCTTCGACCAGTTCAACAAAGGCATCTCAAGCAGTGGCTATAGTAGTCAAGTACAACTCAAAATGACGGTAAATGTCCGCTTTGTCAACAACAAGAAGCATACTGACGACTTCGAGAGACAGTTCACCGCGACAGCGGAATACGATGCTTCGCAGCAACTCAATGCCGTCCAGGAAGAACTCGTCACACAAATGGTGAAGGACATTACCGACCAAATCTTCAACGCTACAGTTGCCAACTGGTAAACTCTAACAAACAATATGCAACAACATATCATAGATTATATCCGACGCCCCGACACCATTGATGACGATGCAATAGCCCAGTTGCAAGCACTCGCACAGGAATATCCATATTTCCAAGTTGCCCGCATCCTGCTTTTGCAAGCCCTCTACAGAAAGCACGACCCTGCTTATGATGAGACTTTACGTAGTACAGCCATCCTTGTACCAAGTCGTGAAGCTATCTTCCACCTAACAGAAGAACCTCACTATACACAAGCAGAGGAACACAAACGCTATGAAGAGACGACTGATACATCAGAGTCTCGCACTGTAAACCTCATCGACAACTTTCTCGGAACACAGACTCCCATCACTCCTGTCACTCATCCTATAGATGCGGCACAGGATTATATTGGCTATCTCCTTCAGCGCGAAAGCCAACAAGGTACTGAAAGGCAAGAAGCTTTGCCCATGAATGGTGGTGGAGTCGTTGAGGATTTCTTGGAGAAAGGAACTGGAAGAATTGTTCTTAACGATAACCTGGAAAACGAACAAGAAGAGGAGTCTGAAGAAGAAAGCCAAAAGTCGCAAAATGACGAAAATAATGAAATTCTGACTGAAATAATGGCTGGAATTTACATAAAACAAGGCAAATATGAGAACGCAGTGAAAATTATCAGGCAACTTTCCTTGAAATATCCAAAAAAAAA
>JAGCFN010000236.1 GCA_017650085.1 Bacteroidaceae bacterium
ATGAGACGCTGGTATTGTCCGCGATAAGGCGTGAAAGCGACACCACCATGGAAGAAGACTTCCAAGTTCGGCCAAACCTCGTTGAGGTATTGCTTGCCGCTGAGTTCCATGACTCGATTCAAGACGGAAAGCATCCAAGAGGGAACACCGCTCAGGTTGGTGACGTTCTGCTTCATAGCTTCCATGGCAATGCGGTCGCGCTTCACTTCGAAGTCGCTGAGCAAAGCCGTGGCTTTCTTGGGTACACGCACAAGGTTGACGAGCGGATTGATGTTCTCGATGAGGATGGCACTGAGGTCACCCACGAGACTGCCCGGCAAGTTGTAGTTCGGAGCATGACTGCCGCCAAGAATCAACGCCTTGCCGTCAAAGACACGGCTCTTCGGATTGTTGCGCAAATACCAGACAACCGCATCCGTTCCGCCTGCATAATGCGTGTCGTGCAAGCCATCGCCGGAGACAGGGATGAACTTGCTCTTGTCGTTTGTCGTGCCGCTTGACTTGGCATACCATTTCACTCTTCCGGGCCAAAGCACATCTTTCTCGCCATGCCTCATACGGTCGATGTAGCCTTTCAACTCTTCATAAGTGTTGAGAGGCGTTTGACGAGCAAAATCCTCATAGCTGAGGTTCTTGCTGAAACCATGTGCCCTACCCCATTCCGTCTCGGCTGCTTTGCCAAGCAGACGTTTGAGTACACCTCTCTGCAAAGCCTCCGCCTCGGTCTGATAAAAGTCGAGCTTGTGAAGGCGAGGTGTGAAAATGGGGCGTATGATACTAGTCAGCGACATGTTTATTGTTTACTATTTCGTCGTGCAACTTTCGGTCGTGCTTGAGGCGATGCAAGGCGTTGCGGCTTGCTTTCTGATGGCTCTCCTTCTTCGAATAGCCTTTGCCGCGAGCACATTCGTGGCCGTTGATGGCAACCTTTGTATTGAAGAGTGGCGAACCGTCTTCTGCCTTTGTCTCGTCGAGAAGGATGTACTCCAGAGAGACCTTATGTTTCTGGCACCACTCCAGCAGCTTGCTCTTGAAGTTCACTTCCTGATAGGCCAACTTGTCGATGTCTATGAGGCGATGCATTATCTTCTTGCGGATGAAGGTCTTGCAATGGCCATAACCCCTATCAAGATAGATGGCACCGATGAGGGCTTCGAAGGCGTTGCCGGCAAGGTAGCTGTTGTGCGTCTTGTTGTGTTCGTTCTGACGGATAAGCTTGTCGAGCCCTATCTCCGTTGCCAGCCTTCCGAGCGATTCACGCTGCACAATCTTGCTTCTGGTGTTGGTGAGGAAGCCTTCTCGCTTTTTAGGGAAATGGTGGAAGACTATCTCGCCCACAACTGCATCGAGCACGGCATCGCCAAGGAACTCAAGGCGCTCGTTGTTGAGAGGTGTGCCACTCTTGCCTTGGGCGAGCATCGACTTGTGCATCAAAGCTTCCTGATAGAGGCTTATCTTATGCGGGTAGAAGCCCAGCATATCACGAAAAGCGCGACAAAGTTCCCTGTCCTTGCGGAAGGGTAACCTTATCGCGTCTATCAGGTTTTCGGCTGACACGGCCTTATCCTGCGTATTTCTTAAAGATAACGCAGGCGTTATGACCTCCGAAGCCAAATGTGTTGCTCAGAGCAGCCCTTACGGTACGCTTCTGTGCCTGGCCGAAGGTAAAGTTCAACTTATAGTCAATCTCGGGGTCTTCGTCGCCGGCTTCATGGTTGATGGTGGGCGGAACGATATCCTCCTTGACTGCCATCACGCTTGCCATAGCCTCGATTGCTCCGGCTGCGCCAAGCAGATGACCTGTCATCGACTTAGTGCTGCTGATATTGAGCTCGTAGGCATGCTGACCGAAGACTGCAAGGATGGCCTTGCACTCGCTGACGTCACCGACGGGAGTCGATGTGCCGTGCACATTGATGTAGTCAATGTCGGCGGGCTTCATGGCTGCATCCTCGAGGGCATTCTCCATAACGAGTTTTGCGCCGAGACCTTCGGGGTGCGATGCTGTGATGTGGTGAGCGTCGGCACTCATGCCTGCACCTGCCATCTCTGCATATATCTTTGCACCGCGAGCCTTTGCATGCTCCAGTTCTTCAAGCACGAGGACTGCACTGCCTTCCGCCATCACGAAGCCGTCGCGACTTGCGCTGAACGGACGACTTGCCTTCTGGGGTTCGTCGTTGCGAGTGCTGAGGGCGTGCATAGCTGTGAAGCCACCCACACCTGCTGCCGTGATAGCTGCTTCGGCACCACCACTCACGATGACGTCGGCCTTACCCAGACGGATGAGGTTGAAGGCATCGGCAAGCGCGTTGGTCGAAGATGCACAAGCACTCGAGGTGATGTAGTTGGGGCCGTGGAAGCCGTACTTGATGCTGATGTGGCCGGCACAGATGTCGGCTATCATTTTAGGCACAAAGAAAGGATTGAACTTGGGACCGATGGTGTCGGCAGTCTTAGCATAAGCTGACACTTCCTCCTCGTAGGTTTTCATGCCGCCGATGCCCACACCGAAGATGACACCCACACGGTTCTTGTCGACCTGCTCTATATCCATAGCGCTGTCTTCTACGGCCATGATGGCTGCAGAGAGAGCGTACTGGCAATAGGGGTCCATCTTGCGAGCCTCTTTCCTGTCGATGAACTGCTCAGGATTGAAGTCCTTCACCTCGCAAGCAAACTGTGCCTTGAACTTGGATGCGTCGAAATGTGTGATAGGAGCAGCACCGCTCACGCCATTAAGCATGTTCTGCCACGTCTCGGCGGCAGTGTTGCCCAAAGGAGTGACGGCACCGATACCTGTCACTACAACTCTTTTCAGTTCCATTTAATGATGGACTATGAACTGTTTCTTACTTGTTTGCCTTGATGAATTCGATGGCATCAGCAACGGTAGAGATCTTCTCTGCCTTGTCGTCGGGAATGGTGATCTCGAAAGCCTTCTCGAACTCCATAATCAGCTCTACGGTGTCCAGAGAGTCTGCACCGAGGTCGTTTGTGAATGATGCTTCGGGAGTAACGTCTGCTTCATCAACGCCCAACTTGTCAACGATAATCTCTTTTACTTTTGCTTCAATTTCTGACATAACTTTATGTTTTGGTTATCAATTAAAATTATACTCTCTTTTTATTTCGCGGTGCAAAGTAAAGACATTTTGCGCAATTATGCAACACTTTGGCTTAAAAACATACTGAAATATGCACATTTTAACTTTTATTGTGCACAAATCGGGGGTTATGAGCAATAAAAAAGGGCTGGTTTGAGCCTAATATACATTATTATATATAAAGGAAGTGACGCACTTTTCGGCCTCTTTCGGGGGGAAAAAGCGAGGGGAAAAGCAAAACAACACCAGCGATGTTCGCAAACGCATAGTGCGACATTTGCAATCGTATAGTGCGATGTTTGCAAACGTATAGTGCGGCGATTATACGCGAAAAATTTCTTCCGGGCAAATGAAGAATTTTCACTATTCAATTTCCAATTTTCAATATTATTTCGTACCTTTGCCCTCACTATGCCACAGTTTGCAGACGTCATACTTCCATTGCCTTTGCAGGGCGCTTTCACCTACGCTTTGCCCCCAGAATTGGCTGCTCAGCCGCAAGTGGGGAGCCGCGTAATTGTGCCGTTTGGGAGCAGAAAATTCTATACGGCAATAGTGGTCCGCCTTCACGACGAAACGCCTCCCTACTCCACCAAGCCCATATCGGAGGTGCTCGACGAAAAGCCCATCATACTTCCTGAACAATTGCGTTTATGGAAATGGCTTGCCGAGTATTATCTCTGCACGCTTGGCGATGTTTTCAAAGCTGCGTTGCCATCGGGCTTGAAACTGGAGAGCGAGAGCACCATTCTGCTGAACGAGGGCTGGGAAGCCGAATCGCCCCTCTCGCCAAACGAAGAAAAAATATGGCGAGCCCTTGGTAAAAAGTCCGAGCAAACCCTGCTGAGTTTGCAGAAAGAGACAGGCATCAAGAGCATCTTGCCCGCCGTGAAAAACCTCCTTGAGAAGGGGGCTGTGAGGATGAAGGAGGAAATACGTCGCACATATAAGCCCAAGACCGTAACCTGTGTGCGGCTTGCCGAAGCCTACCACGACGAGACGCGTCTTCACGAAGCACTCGACAGCTTGCGCAAATCCCCTAAACAAGAGGCTTTGCTGACTTTTTTTCTTGGTCTTGAAGCTCCAATCGAAAAGCAAAGACTGCTGAAAGAAGCGAACTGTTCGGACGCCATCCTGCGCGAGCTTTGCCAGAAAGGCATCCTCGAGACCTACGCCAAACCCGTAGAAAGGGCAAAATCTGTACATCAGGAAGAAGGTGCCTCGCCCTTGACTCCCGTCCAACAAAAGGCGATGGAGAGCATTGTTGAACAATGGAAGACACACAACGTCTGCCTGCTTCACGGCGTAACTAGCAGTGGCAAGACGGAAATCTATATCCACCTTATGCAGAAGGCAATCGAAGAGGGGAAACAGGTTCTGTTCATGCTGCCCGAGATTGTCCTGACCGCCCAACTGACGGAACGGCTTCGTCGCGTCTTCGGTTCCCGGATGGGGGTCTACCATTCCCGCTATCCCGACAATGAGAGGGTCGAACTATACCAGAAGATGCTTAGCGACAAACCCTACGACATCGTGGTTGGCGTGCGGAGCAGCCTCTTCCTTCCCTTCCGGAATCTGGGCCTTCTCATCATCGACGAAGAGCATGAAACGTCTTTCAAACAACAGGACCCTGCGCCCCGCTACCACGCGCGTAACGCCGCTCTGGTGCTTGCAAAACAGGCTGGAGCGAAAGCCTTGCTGGGGTCTGCCACACCGAGCCTGGAATCGTACCACAACGCCCTCATCGGCAAGTATGGACTCGTCACCTTGAAGACGCGCTTTGCTGGTATGCAATTGCCGAATATCGAGGTCATCGACGTGCAGGAAATGCGAAGGAAGAAGTTGATGAGCAGTTTCTTCTCGCCCCAGCTGTTGGGCCGCATCCGCAAGGCTTTGGAGCAGAAGCAGCAGGTCATCCTCTTCCAGAACCGCCGTGGCTATGCTCCCGTCCTGGAGTGCAAGGCTTGCGGATGGACGCCACGATGCCAGAGTTGCGATGTCAGCCTGACTGTTCATCGCGGTTTCAGGCAAATGGTATGCCATTATTGCGGCAAGACATACAACATTCCGCAGATGTGTCCGAACTGCGAGAGCACCGAGCTTTCCAGCCGAGGATATGGGACGGAGCGCATCGAAGAGCAGTTGCAGGCCATGCTGCCCGAAGCGCGCATCGCGCGAATGGACCTCGACACGACGCGTTCAAGGCAGAACTACGAGCAGATCCTGCACGATTTCGAGGACGGGAAGACGGACATCCTGATTGGCACGCAGATGGTGACGAAGGGTCTCGACTTCGACCGTGTCAGCCTGGTTGGCATCCTTTCCGCCGATACGATGCTCGCCCAACCCGATTTCCGCAGCTATGAAAGGGCTTTCCAACTTATGGAGCAAGTTGCAGGCAGGGCGGGCAGGAAGGGTTCCGTCGGTCATGTCGTGCTGCAGACGCGTGATGCGGGAAATGCGATTGTCCGGCAAGTGGTGAATCACGACTACGAAGGCATGTATGCCGAGCAGGCTGAGGAGCGCGAGTTGTTCCGCTATCCGCCTTTCTGCCGCGTGGTTTTCATCTACCTGAAGCATCGCGACGAGAAGGTTGTGGAGCGCCTTTCCGCGGACTTTGCCAAGTTGCTGAGGCAGGTTTTCGGCGAGCGTGTGCTTGGTCCCGACACCCCTCCAGTCGGTCGCGTCCAACTGATGCACATCCGCAAGCTGATTCTGAAGATGGAGCTGACGGCCCCGATGTCGGCAGTCCGCGAGCGGCTTCTTGCCCTGCAAGAGCAGGTTCTGCAGATGCCAGGCTACCACTCCGCACAAGTCTATTACGACGTAGATTGACAAGCTGGATGTAATTTACGATTTGACGATTTACGATTTACTATTTATTTACGATTTAGTAATTTAGCTATTTATTTCCCCTCTCCTCGGAGAGGGGTTAGGGGTGAGGCTGTTATTTATAATTTACGATTTGACAATGTACAATGTACAATTGATTTACAATTTAGTAATTTAGCTATTTACAGGGTTCTTGGGCTGTTCACCTTCCTTTCTCCCCTCTCCTCAGAGAGGGGTCGGGGGAGGCTTTCATTCTTCATTCTTCATTTGACTCGCTACCTCCAAACGCTTCTCAACAGCCGCACTTTCGCCTCTTCTGTGCTGCCGTCGATGGAGATGCGGTCGTAGATGGTTTCGGGGAAGACGAGTGTGGACATGATGACAGAGCCGTCGTCGGTGGTCACCTCAACATTCGACTGGTCCACAAAGATGCAAAGCGTTACCTTCTCCCTGTCTGAAAAGAGCGACGAACGCATGGATGGGATTGCGAAGTTGGCATGGAAGTCAGTCTTGCCGCTATTGGCACCTCGGTTGATGACAATTTCGCGTCTTTGTGCGTCAATATGAATGCCATATTCCTGCCCAGAGGCATTGGCGAGCACGACATCGGCGTCTGAGGTCATGTCAGCGGTCACATTCAGCTGGTAGGCATCGGGCAGGTCGCCATCCTGCTTCTTCACGAAGGAGCCAGCCGCCGCAAGTGGTTGCCAGGATTCCGCTATCCCATCAATCTCGCTGACAATCATGGTCTTGAGCAAAGGCTGGCCATCGTATTCCTCGAGCACCATTTCGCGGGGCAGGGTCATGCAGCAGCGCCAAGGCGAGACGGGGTAGCCGCCGTAAGCCTGATTGTTCATCCATCCGATGCAGACTCTTCTGTCGCCTGTGCCTGACCAAGTCACGCTGGCGTAGTCGTCCATGCCATGGTCCTCCCAGAGCGGATATTTGTAGCGGTCGGGCGTGAACTTGCCATTAGCGAGTTTGCCCACGAAGTACATGGTGCCCGAGCCCACTACAGGACCGCCGTCGCTGACGTTGACGGTCAGCACCCATTTGCGCTCGCCCTTGTACTGCATTGGGAAGAGGTCGGCACATTCCCAGACACCCCGGTTGCAGTTGGGGGCATAGGTTGGAGCGGTGAAGGTGGAACGCAATGTCCAAGTCTTGAGGTTGGTGGAGCGGTAAATCTGTGCCGAATGCTCGCCGCCCAAAGCCAGGATGCAGTACCATGCTTTTGACGATTCGTCCCACACCACTTTGGGGTCGCGGAAGTCTCCATGAGTGGTGTTCTTGATGACGGGGTTCCCCTGGTACTTGGTGAAGGTCATGCCGCCGTCGGTGCTGTAGGCGATACATTGCTGTTCGTGGTCGCCGTGAGATGTGTACATGGCGATGATGGCATTCTCGCCGAAGCCTGCGGTATTGGCCGAATCGACCACTGCCGAACCGGAATAGACATAGCCGAGGTTGTCGGGCTCGATGGCTACAGGCTGCTCCTGCCAATGGAAGAGGTCGGTGGAGGTGGCGTGTCCCCAGGAGATGTTTCCCCAATCGGGACCGGACGGGTTGTATTGGTAGTAGAGGTGCCAGATGCCGTCGGCATAGACCATTCCATTGGGGTCGTTTATCCAGTTCTTGGCGGGCGTGAAATGAATCTGCGGACGCATTTTCTCGCGGTAGTCGGAGGCCTGCGTCGTGGTGCCCGTGCCTTCGTAGGGCTCTCCCACAGCGAGGTACTCGATTGCATTCTTTGCCATGCGGAGCACATTAGCTTGGAAGGGGCTGTTGCGGGGACAGGCACTCTTGTCGGGCGAGCCGTCGGCATTCTTGTAGGAGAACTCGCAGCCGCCGTTGCCCACACAGAGCACGATGCCCTTGAAGTCGGTATTGCCCTGCCGAGCCTCCCAGACATTGAGCTGCGACACCCAGTCAATCTGCGAATCCCAGACAGCAAGGGGATAGATGCCATAGGTCTGCGTGAGCGCGTCGTAGCACCTCGGGTCTTGGTTGCCGAGGCCTGTAATCTGTGCAGGCAAGTTGTGGAAGACGCAGTTGTGGTCCTCAGTCCAGGCGGGGCCTTTGACGGTGATGTACTTGGAGCGGCCTGCCGAGCGCACCTCGCAGCCCCGATAGAGCGGATGCTGGGAGAAGTCCCTGACGAAGCGGCTGCCGGGGTTCAGCTGCACAGCCATGTACCACTGCCCCTGGTTCCAAGAGCCTTTGCCGATGGTGATGCGATGGTCGCAAGCCCGCATCATATCGCGGTCCATGCGTCCCAAGTCGGCGATGAAGGTGACAGCATGCTGCCAGAGCACGAGGTTGCCGCCAGCCCGATACCATTCGCGGATGTAGGGCGTGGCCTGCTGTATGCTGGACGGCTGCGTCCAGGCATTGTCCTCGCTGCCCGAGTCGAGGTCGCGGATGTAGAAGAGCACCTTGTAGGGCGCCAGGTCTTCCTGCGAATGGATGTTGCCGGCATAGAGGAAGGGGCATTCGGGGTATTCCTGATGGAACCAGAGCCACGCGCTGGCCTCGTCGTCATCGCCATTTTGCACGATATCCTCGGCGCTGGCATAGGGGCTCAGGAAAGCCACGCCCTCAGTGCTGACCTGTGCTTCCCGGGTGCAGAAGAAGGAGGTGTCGCCGTAATAGAACATCCCATCGACGACGGCATAGGGGCGGAAGTAATAGATGGTGGCTGGCGCGAGACCGGAGAGGCCGACACGGAAGATGCCGTCCTCGCTCATTTCGGCAGCCTGCACCTGCTGCTGAGGATTGACCGAGGTGCCGTAGAAGAAGCCGCAAGCCATCCCAGCCCAAGCATCACCATCGGCAACCAACTTAGCAGACAGAGCGGCAGCATCGGCAGCAATGCCCTCAGCACCAACAACCTGCAACACCACGAAACCCTTGCTGTCGAAGCTGACCTGCTCCACTTCGGGCACGTCGAAGCTCTGTACAGACTTGTCCGCGAGCAGCACATTCATGCGTTCCTGAGCACCGGCCAAGGCAGCCAGAAGGAGCATAAGCAACACCAGGAGAAAGGATTTATTTTTCATACTTTTTTCTTTTGTTATTTTCTAAGTGCAAAGATACAACATTTTTTGGCGATTTCCAAATTTTTTGGCAACTATTTTGCTTAGCAAAATAAAATTGTAACAAAAAGGGGTTAAAACAGGGGTAATCCGACATCAGAAACGAGGTTTACTTGTCCTGTAAAGAGATTGCGAAGGGTTGCATGTTCAAGAAGTTTTTTCTGTCTTTCTGGGGCTATGGAGAAATCTTCACAGATTTCGCGGTGAAGGGTTCATTGCAGCAGGGAACGGACTTTACGAATTAATACTTACATTTGCAGACGTTTTCCTGTGGCTGTCAACCTTTTCAGGAAATGTGTCAACCATTCCAGGAAACTGTCAACTGCTTCAGGAAAACAATGTCAACCAAATCAGGAAAGGAGCAGAAAACTGTCAACAAATTCAGGAAGAGACAAGCAAGCGCAACAACCGCAACAACCGCAACAAGCATTTTCAAGAGAAAAGGTCGGCTAATAATATATATATTATATTAGTCAAATGTTTGATTAATTGATATAGGAAAAACAACCACCATGTCTCGTTTTTGCCTGTTGCGCCTGTTGCGGTTGTTGCGGTTGTTGCGGTCAACCGTCGAAGCATATATTTCCCAAGCGCTTACATCATTATTCTGATGCCAAAGAATGTCCACGGCTAACTTGAAACGTCAAACAAGCCAACTTCACATGTCATACAAGCCGACTTCACACGTCAAATTGGACGACTTAACAGCCTGAGATAAAAAAGTCATCCTGATGCAAGACAAAGCACCTCGGCGATGCCCAGCACCCCAAAAGTGCAAAAATTGCCCATTCCATCGAAAGATTTGGGCTTCACAACCCCTCTTTTCCACTCCAAAAAGATGCTTTTCCAAGGGGAAAAACAAAGACATTTTTGGAATAATTTGACGCGTGAACTCGACGAGAAAAATTATTTATTCCCTATTTTTTCTATCTACTGTCTTCATCTTTCAATTTATTTTCGTATCTTTACACCCGAAAACGTAAACAACCACAACTATGAAACACCCGAAAACCGACTTCCTCAACCTTTTTGTGGCTGCCCTTCTGCTGTGTTTTGCCACCCACACCCATGCTTCGGACTGGCTTTTCCTCGATGGCAAGAGCGACTACAAGATTGTCATCTCCGCCTATGCCTCCACTTCCGAACAAACGGCCGCAAAGGAATTGCAGCAGTACATCGAGCAGATGAGCGGCGCCCTGCTGCCCATCACCAACGACCTGAACACTACGGGGAAACGCATCATCATGGGCTACAACGGACGTGTGAAGGCTCTGACTGGCGCAGAAATGCCGGAGAAGGACGACGAGAGCTTCACCTACAAGACCATAGGAAGCGACCTGCTCATCTGGGGCGGCTCACAGCGAGGCACCATGTACGGCGTCTTCACCTTCCTCGAGAGAGAATTGGGAATCCATTGGCTCACACCCAGCTGCACCGTCGTCCCCAAGTACAGGGGATGGAAGCTGCCTCGGCTGAACCACTCGGAAAAACCCTTCATCGGCTACCGCTACAGCAACTATTTCGTGGCAAACAACGCGAAATGGAGCGCTCACACCTACGAGAACATGAAATGGAGCCCCAAAACGAACGAATACGGCAACATCGAGGCATATTGGGGCGCTCATACGATGGGCGAGTTCGTGCCTACAAGGGAGTTCTTCGCCGAGCACCCCGAATACTTCTGTCTGCGCGACGGCAAGCGCTATGGCGGTTACGGACAGCTCTGCCTCTCGAACCCCGACGTTCTGGGAATCTGCAAGACGCGACTGCTGCAATTCATGCGCCGCAACCCCACTTATCGCATCTACAGCCTCTCGCAGAACGACAATTTCCTGTTCTGCCAATGCGAGAAGTGCAAGGCCATCGAGGACCAGTATGGCGGACATTCAGGCATCATCGTCTGGTTCGTCAATCAGGTGGCCGATGCCGTGAAGCAGGAGTTTCCCGACAAGTTCGTGGGCACCTTCGCCTACCAGTATTCGCGTCGGCCGCCCACAAACATCAAGCCTCGCGAAAACGTCGTCATACGCCTTTGCAGCATCGAATGCTGCTTTGCCCATCCACTCGATGCAGGCTGTCCGCAAAACGAAGCCTTCATGAGCGACCTGAAGGGCTGGGCCGAGCTGGCGCCGCACCTCTTCATCTGGGACTACATCGTCGATTATGCCCAATACATCGCACCTTGGCCCAACTTCCAAGTCCTCGGCCCGAACATCAAGGTCTTCGGCAAAAACAAAGCCATCGGTATCTTCGAGGAGGCGCAATATCAGTCGGCAGGAGCGGAGTTCGACGAGATGAAGGCTTGGACGGTCAACCAACTGCTCTGGAACCCCGAGCAGGACGTCGATTCGCTCGTCAGCATCTTCGTGAAGGGCTACTACGGCAAGGCCGCGCCTTACATTCAGGAATACTACAACCTCTGCCAAAGCCTCGTCAAGCCCGATGTTCACTACGGCATCTACATCCGCGAGAATCACGAGATTTACAGCGACGACTTCATCCGGAAAGCCTTTGCCATCCTCGACAAAGCCAAAGCGGCGGCCCAGACGGAGTGGCTGCGCGAACAGGTGGACCGCGTCAGGATGCAACCCCTCTATCTGCACTGCATGCGCCACAAGGCGGCTTCCCTGCAGGACGGCACCTGGGAAGAGCTGAAGCAATTGATGCTGAAACACAAGGCGATGCATCGCGAAGGGCAACCGCAGGCAGGGTTCTTCACATGGTTCGAACAGGAAGCGAGGAAAGATTGAAAATTGAAGATTAAAACCTGAATAAGTAATTTTGCGGTTTCAAATTTATTTTGTAAATTTGTGCCCAAAACAGTCAAATCGTTAATCGTCAAACAGCAAATATCCCTATGTTTTCCGGAATAATAGAAGCGATGGCGCGAGTGGTTGCCATCGAGCATGAGCAGGACAACGTCCATCTGACCCTCACCTGCCCCTTCGTGGAGGAACTCGGCATCGACCAAAGCATCGCCCATAACGGCGTGTGTCTGACAGTTGTGCGCCTCGAAGGCAACACATATACCGTAACCGCCATGCGCGAGACGTTGGAGCGCAGCAACCTCGGACTCTTGAAAGTAGGCGACGAGGTGAATGTGGAACGCTCGATGCTGATGAACGGCCGTCTGGACGGCCACATCGTGCAGGGACATGTCGACCAGACCGCCGTCTGCATCGCCGTCGAGGACCAGCAGGGCAGCCATCAGTACACTTTCAAATACGAGAGTTCGAAGGAGATGGTCAAGCACGGCTACTTTACTGTGGACAAAGGCAGCGTGACTGTCAATGGCGTCAGTCTTACCGTTTGCCGCCCCACTGCCGACACCTTCCAGGTCTGCATCATCCCCTACACCTTTGACAACACCAACTTCCACGCCATCAAAGAGGGAACCGTCGTCAACATCGAGTTCGACATCATCGGGAAATACCTGGCAAGGATGCACAACCTGACAATCTGAC
Source organism: Bacteroidaceae bacterium (assembly GCA_017650085.1). Taxonomy (GTDB): domain Bacteria; phylum Bacteroidota; class Bacteroidia; order Bacteroidales; family Bacteroidaceae; genus Physcousia. Next base: position 12,499 of record JAGCFN010000236.1, read on the forward strand.
ATTTTCCACAAATTCCACAGATTCCACAACGCAAAAAAAGACATATATGAAAAGGGTCTCTTTCTTTCTAATTCTCTTATTCTCCGCATTTCTAAGTGTTCAGGCAGGAAAGCACATCTCCATCTGGCCGAAAGGCAAAATGCCCGACAATCAGCCTCAACAGATTGCAGCCATGACGGCCGAAGTCAATGCAGAAGGCTTCAACCCCGACAAGGCCAGAATGCCCTACCTGGAATGGATGGAGAAACCTCAGACGCCAAACGGCTGCTGCATGATTCTCATCTCGGGCGGCGGCTACAACAACACTTGCGACAACAGCCTCATCTCGCTTTGGACGAAGCGCTTCACGGAACTCGGTTTCCAATGCGTCAACTTCGTCTATCGCACGCCTCGCCCCGCAGGTCTGCCCATCTACAAAACGGCTTGGGAAGACGGACAAAGAGCAGTCCGAATGGTTCGCAGCGAGGCAAAGAAGCGCGGCTTCGACCCCGAGAAGATTGGCACAATCAGCATGTCGGCAGGTTCCCATCTGGCCTTGCTCCTCGCAACCAGTTCACAGACACCTGCTTACGCTCGTGTTGACGCTCTCGACGATGTGCCCTGCCATGTGAACTTTGCCATCGTCAACGCCCCAGCCTATGCCCTCTCCGACAGCGAAGGCGGTACGCCGAATGTGCGGCTAGGTTATGGTCCCGACGTCAAGCTCGACACCATCTTCCACTTCGACGAAAAAACTTGTCCGATGAGTCTGCATCACGGCGGTAACGACCCCTACAGCCCCAATGCCTCGACACAAGTGTTCCGCCAACTTCGCAAAAGGAAGATTCCCGCAGAACTGCATCTCTATCCCGGAAAAGGCCACGGCGCTTTCGGTCTGGAACGCGGCATAGAATTCCTCACGCAAATGGGTCTGCTTGGTCCCGTACAGCCCGAAGTGGACATCATGAAGCGCTTCCCCAATGACAACGACCGCGACAAATACGTCAAGGAAAACATTTGGCCCGACGGCAGAATGCCTTATGTGCAAGAAAATCAAGGCACGCCCTACATCGAATGGCACATCCCTGCCAACCTCAAGACGAAAGCCATCCAGATCATCTATTCGGGCGGCAGTTACAATGGCAACGGCCCCGACGGCTTCGAAGTGGCTCCAGCCCGCAGATACCTCAACAGCTTGGGTATGGCGGTAGTCACAATGCGCTATCGTACCCCTCGCCCCGCTTCTGAAACGGGTTTGAAGAAACACATCTCGGCTTGGCAAGACCTGCAGCGCGCCATTCGCGTTGTCAAGAGCAAGGCTGCCGATTATGGGCTTGACCCCAACAACATCGGCATTATGGGAAGTAGTGCAGGCGGCCACCTCACCCTGATGGGCGTAACATCCTCCGTTCAGCAGGCTTACCTTCCCATTGACAACCTCGACAAGCAGCCCTGCAACGTGCAATGGGGCATCGGAATATATCCCGCTTACGCCCTGACAGACGGAGCTGAAGAGCACAACACAACGAGCGGAACCGACGACAGCGCCGTGCTCGTTCCCGAGTTCAACTTCGACCTCAAAACAGCTCCGATGCTCTTCGTCCACGGCGATAAAGACGGTTGGGCTTCCATGAACTCCGTCAAGACTTGGGAGAAGATGCGTGCGATGGGCATTCAGAGCGAGCTCCACATCCTTGCCACACGCGACCATTGCTTCCAAAGAACGGCCTCGCCCGGAACTGGCAGCTATACATATCTGGAACGCATCAGCGAGTTCCTCAAAGAAATGAAGAAACTCTGAACGCCTTTCAATTTTCAATCTTCAATGTTCAATATTCAATGATCAACATCATAGCCGCCATCGCCGAGAACAATGCTATCGGCCTGAAAGGCAAACTCCTCTATTGGTTGCCCGCAGACTTGCGTCGCTTCAAGACTCTCACAACAGGTCACACCATCATTATGGGGCGCAAGACCTTCGACAGCCTGCCAAAAGGCGCTCTACCCAACCGCAGGAATGTCGTCCTGTCTCGCAGCAAAAAGGATTTTCCCGGAGCAGAAAGGTATGCATCCCTCAAAGATGCGCTTGCCAGCTGTTCCGAAGAGGAGGAGGTCTATATCATCGGTGGAGCAAGCGTTTATGCGGAAGCATTGCCGCTCGCAAACCGTCTTTGCCTGACAGAAGTGCACGACACACCGAAGGAGGCAGACGCTTTCTTCCCCGAGTTCAATCGCGACGAATGGGAAGTCGCTTTCCTTGAAAAGCACGAACCCGACGAGAAGCACGACCAAAGCTATGACTTTATAGATTACATTAGGAAATGAAACAATACCTCGACTTACTACAAAGAATCCTTGACGAAGGCGTCAAGAAGGAAGACCGTACAGGTACGGGCACCATCAGCATATTCGGCCATCAGATGCGCTTCGACTTGAGCGAAGGTTTTCCCTTGCTCACGACAAAGAAGGTGCACCTGAAGAGCATCATCTACGAACTGCTTTGGTTCCTCGATGGCAACACGAATGCGAAATGGTTGCAGGAGCGAGGTGTGCGCATCTGGAACGAATGGGCTGATCCCGAAACGGGCGACCTCGGCCACATTTACGGCTATCAATGGCGTTCTTGGCCTGACTATGATGGTGGTTTTGTTGATCAGATTCAAGAGGCCGTCGATGCCATCAAGCACAATCCAGACAGCCGACGAATCATCGTCTCTGCTTGGAATGTGGCAGACATCAAGAACATGAATCTGCCGCCCTGCCACGCTTTCTTCCAATTCTATGTGGCGAACGGCAAACTCTCGCTGCAACTCTATCAAAGGAGTGCAGACTGCTTCCTTGGCGTGCCCTTCAACATCGCCTCTTACGCCCTGCTTTGCATGATGATGGCGCAGGTTTGCGGACTTGAGCCGGGCGATTTCATCCACACGACTGGCGACACACATATCTACCTCAATCACCTCGACCAAGTGCATCTGCAACTCTCTCGCGAGCCTCGCAAATTGCCAAAGATGCGCATCAATCCAGAGGTGAAGGACATCTTCAAGTTCCAATACGAAGACTTTACCCTCGAAGACTATGACCCCTACCCTGCCATCAAAGGTGTCGTAAGCGTTTAAGACATTATACTTTATACCATGAAGAGATATTTTTCAATCATTATTTGCCTTTGTCTGTCGTTAAGCATGATGGCAGCCAACAGGAAGACCACAGTAGCACGAGTTTCCACGCCGGTTACTCTCACAGAAAACGTAGATTACCAAATCACGAACGCGACTCCCTTCGCTGATAGCGGCATGGTGAATATTGTCAACGTCGAGCATGCTGTCCTCATATTTGCTCAGGTAAAACCCTCTGCAGTCATTCGCGATTGGCTCTCCAAAGTGCAGATAAATGGCGAAGCTGCAGTCAACAACATCAATTGCCAGGTAAAGCTCTACAATCGGGGCTGCATCATCATGCCCTATTCCCGCAGCATAAAACCCCTGACTGTTTATTCCGAGAAGAGATACGAAGGCGAGTCGTGCAACAACTTCGGCACGGAAAACAGCGGAGGCTACATGAATACCCTGACAGAAGCAAAGCTGAACAATCGCATCCGTTCCTTTAAGCTGAAGCGAGGCTATATGGTGACCTTCTCCACACAGGCGAAAGGGCGAGGCTATAGTCGCTGCTTCATCGCTGCCGACAAAGACTTGGAAGTCCCTAACTTGCCACCCGTTCTTGACCAGAAGATTTCCTCCTATCGCATCTTCAAATGGTATGACACAGGCAAGCCACAAATTGCGGCAGCCGGAGGGAACACCGAACTCTGCTCTGCACTCAATGTTACCAGCACCTATACTTGGGGCACATCTGGCGACATGGCTCCAGACGTGGAGAATGTTCCCCATCACATCTACGAGAACTATCCCGCGCCTTCAGCACTTGGGGCCTGCACGACCTCGCCTCACATGAAGACAAACAACGAACCGATGAATACTGCTGACGATCCGAAAGGACAGACTGAAGACGTGGATGCCGTGCTTGCCAATTGGGAAGACCTCATGGCGACGGGTATGCGCCTGTGCTCTCCTTCCTCTTGGGACGGCAGCGACTACACCAACGGAACTGGCTACATCAAGCGTTTCATAGATAGCATCGACGCTCGCGGTTGGCGTTGTGACATCATCGACCTGCATTGTTATTGGCCCGAAAGCAACTTCAATACAATTGGAAACTGGACTAACACGACGGGCAGACCTGTATGGATATCCGAATGGGTGTGGGGAGCTTCGTGGAACAACAACGGCGCATTTGCGAGCGGAACGACCGAGAGCCAGAATGCAGAGGTGTTGAAGCGCATCTGCCCTGCAATGAACAACAACGATTGCATTGAACGCTACTACTATTGGAACTTTGAACGCGACCCGTCGAAACTCTATAAGAACGGCAGTCTGACTGAAGCCGGAAAGTATTATGCCAGCATCAATTCGGGTTTAGGCTACAATGGCAAGCACGATTTCGTGCCTACCACGCCCCCACAACATGGCCCGTCCAAGTTCGCCCAGAAGGTGCTCTCTACAGGAAAAACACGCCTTACCTGGTACGATGCAAACGGAGAGTTCAACCAGCTCATAGAAGTGCAAATGAAGGATGCATCGGGCATGTGGGTTGTTCTCGACACGATTCCGCCGAAAGACGCAGCCGCGAACTACACTTATTTGGTTGACAATGACGACGAAAGCGTCCTTTACCGACTTCATCTCATCGATTTGAATGGCAAGGAATACTACACTTACGACGGACTGTGCTTGGGTGATGCCTTCGAGATAGACGGTCAGGTCTTCTATGCGGGAGGCAACATGTTCCCTAATGGCGAGTTCGACCTCGGCTTCACGAATTGGACAAGCGGAGCTGGCCGACCCCTTGCAGAGCCTCAATTCGAGGTTGTAGGAGACGGAGGCTATGGCGGAGGAGCTTATCTGCAATCCCATCTCAGCGGAGGCGCCAGTTCTGATGCCACCCTCAAGACTGCCGTCAACATTGTTCCGGGACAGAACTATGTCTATCGCATCGTTTCGCGAAATGGCAGCAACTACATGTCGCTCTATCTCTCGTCCAACGAATCATCCACGAGCAAGAATGTTGGCAAGGCGACTATCACCCCCGATTGGCATGTTAACACCTTCACATTCAACTCGGACAACTACACAAAAGCCACACTCACCTGTCATGCTTTGGCGGCTAAGGCACAGATAGATGACGTGCAACTGAGGCAGCTCTTCCCAACCAGAGAAGAGGCATTGGCGGACGGCATAGAGAAAGCAAGGCTCAGAGCCGAGGCACAGAAGGCATATAACACTGCCTATCCGTTCCTCAATGACGACCTGACTGCCCGAATGAGCGCCATTACAGGCACCGACGAGGCTGCTCTGAAAGAAGCGGAGCTCTGCCTCGAAGAGCATCTTTCGGCCATCAAGAAGAAAGCCGAAACAGGCATCTTCGCCACCACCTTGCAGGCAATAGCCGAGCGTCCCTGCCCCGATTATGAGGAGATGATTGGTCTGCTTGGCAATTTGAATGAGGCGGAAACGGCAACGAGCCTGATTGCATCCCACAACAAGCTGGATTCGTTGATGAAGAAGAACCTTTCATTCTCGCGTTCGAGGAAGCAGCCGACAAATCCTTCGTTTGCCGGCGAGAAGTCGACAGGCTGGGAAGTGAAGGCGGGAACCTTCAAGGATGGCGACCAGAAGGCTACCACAAAGTACGGGAAGACCTGCTGGAACTCGTGGTGGAGCACTACCAGGCAAGATGCCACGATGGAGATAAGGCAGACCGTCAGCAGCCTTCCCGAGGGCTATTATCAGTTGGAATGCAAGGCCATGACTGAGCATTTCTGCATTTCCGACCAGCATGGCTACCTGAAGAATGGTGGCATGGAAGTTGTGACGCCTACCTTGAGGAAAGGATACTTCGATATGCCTGTGGAAAACCGATGGGACACATTGACTACCACACCCATTTATGTGGAGCAGAACGGCTCGCTGACTTTGGGTTTCAAGAGTTCCAAACAAGGTGCCAAGACAGGGTTCTGGCACAAATTTGGCGATGCAAATGCGACAAGCGACAATCGCGAAGGTTGGTGGTGTGCCACAGATTTCGTGCTGATGTACCATCCCATAGACGACCCGACCAGCATTCGCTCCATCTCCCAATCCCCTTCGAAGGGCGATGGAATCTATGATTTGAGCGGTCGCAAACTGAGTGAAGGCAACCTTCCAAAAGGCATATATATTGAGGTAAAGAACGGCAAGGCTGTCCTTCGGGCACGTTAAGAAAGGAGATTATCCCTGTTTAAGGTTGCCTGAAGATTATGGGAAGGAAATAGCGCGCACGTACAGCCTCGCTCCCTTGCCGTGGTGGGGGAAAATATTGGCGTGCCGGCTTCCATTTCGGCATTTCCTTCACGACACGAATAGCTTCTTCAGAAAGCAAAGGATCGGGTGAACTTTTTACCATTATGCTATCGAGCGAACCGTCCCGTTCAACGATAAATGAGACAATGACGCGACCTTGAGGCTGGTTGGAAGTATAGCCTTCGGGATATTTTATATGCTCTTGAAGCCACTTCATGCACGCTTCGTCGCCACCCGGGAACTGTGCACTCTCTTCATAATCAATAAAAAGTCCGTCATCATCGCTTGCTTCCTTCGAAATTTCGCCACCGATAAACTTTACTTTCGAAGCGTCACGAGGCTTGGCATCGGGCTTTTCATCAGGATATCCGACTGCAATCACATAAAGCAACTTATAGCCTTCCGGAATGTCGAGGGCTTCGAGAAAAGGTTTCGCTTTCTCGTTTGTTAGGAGCCAACGCACGGGACCTGTCTGGATGCAGGTTCCCAAGCCGAGCGACTGAGCTGCCAGCATCATGTTCTCACCCAGCAGTCCTGCATCGAGATTAAAGCCCCCATCGGCTGGAGTGCAGACGCAAATCAGATTCGGAGCCCCGCGAAACATGTTCTTGAAGCCAGGTTCGCGACTCACAGCCTCGGGGTTCGCCTGCTTGTATACCTCGCTCACATCGTTAATGAGCTTCTGGTCCTCGATAATCCTGACTGCCCAATACTGCCAGTTTCTCGCACTCGGAGCATTGATGCCGGCTTTCGCAATGGCTTCCAACTTGCTGTGTTCTACGGGTTTATCCAAGTACTTTCGGATAGAACGACGCGCCATAATCGTCTGCATCACTTCGTTATCGAACTCATTTTGAGCAGAAAGAGCAAACACGCTCAATATCGCGATTAGGGAGAAAAACAATCTTTTCATAGGACTAAACATTATAGATTTCGTCACAAAGTTAAGAATAAAATGAATACGAAGCAAGGAAAAGAGCAGAAATAACGCGTCTTCCTGAAAAACGACACAGGGAATCTTTCAAAACGTCGCACTAGTAAATTGCAAACGTCACACTAGTAAATTGCAAACGTCACACGCCATGTTGGCCGGCCAGACACGCCAAGTTTGCCGATTTGCCATAAGACGATAAAAAACAAGGACTTGCGAATGAATCACAAGTCCCTGTCTTTGTAGCGGGAGTGGGTCACGATCCCACGACCTCCGGATTATGAATCCGACGCTCTAACCAGCTGAGCTATCCCGCCATCCGCTATCCCTTTTCTCGGATTGCGAGCGCAAAGGTACGGCTTTTTCGTGGAACAGCCAAACTTTTGACCAAGTTTTTTCCATTTTTCTCATTTTTCACTATTCACTTTTCACTTTTCACTTTTTAATAATATATAATGTGTATCTTTGCGGAACAAATAACAAAGGAAAACAATGACCAAGCAAGAAGTCATCATAAGCAAGGACCTCAGGCAGGACATCACAGATGTCATCGGCCGAGTTGCCCACGACCGTCTCTTCGTTCTCACAGATACGACCACACTCCGACTGTGTTGGCCGCTCGTCAGCAGCCTTCCATGTCTGGAATCGGCACAGATGATAACGATTGGCGACACGGACGACAACAAGACGCTCGACTCGCTGGTTCACGTCTGGAAGGGTCTTCAACAAGGTGGAGCAACACGCCATTCTCTCCTCGTTAACCTGGGAGGAGGCATGGTGACGGACCTCGGAGGCTTTGCCGCAAGCACCTTCAAGCGCGGACTTGCCTACGTAAACATCCCCACAACCCTGCTCAGCCAAGTCGATGCAAGCGTTGGCGGCAAGACAGGCATCAACTTTGGAGGGCTGAAGAACGAGATTGGCGTCTTCAACCAGGCAGCCTCCGTCATCCTCTCAAGCGAGTTCCTGCGTTCCCTCAATCAGGAGAACTTGCTTTCCGGCTATGCCGAAATGCTCAAACATGGCTTGATAAGCGACGAGGAGAGTTGGGCCGAGTTGCTCCGCTTCGACCTCGAAGAGCTTGATTACGAGCAGCTTGGCAACCTCGTGGCAAAGAGTGTAGCCATCAAGGAGGCCATCGTGGAGCAAGACCCAACCGAGAAAGGTCTGCGAAAAGCACTCAACTTGGGACATACTGCAGGACACGCCATCGAGAGCCTCGCCATGGAAGAAGGGCGGACCATCCTGCATGGATACGCCGTCGCATACGGCCTCATCTGCGAACTTTACCTGAGTGTCGTACGATGCGACTTCCCCAAAGACAGGCTTCGTCAAACGGTACAGTTCATCAGGCAACACTATGGATGTTTCGACATCGACTGCAAAAAGTACGAACATATCTACCAGCTCATGACTCACGACAAGAAGAACATGGGCGACACCATCAACTTCACCTTGCTGGCAGACATAGGAGACATCCGCATCAATCAGCAAGCGACAAAGGAAGAAATATTCGAAATGCTCGATTTCCTAAGGGAAGGATGAGCCAAACACCATAAAATCTAAACTCGCATGAAACGCTTCTTCACCTCTTTTCTCATCATTTTGCTCGCAAGTTGGGCAAATGCAGTCGACCTCACAAATGCCAAATGGTACACAATCAAAGTGGGAAATGGTGGCTATCTCAGCACCAAGACTGGCTACACGAGTGGCGTCTATCTGCTTCTGAACAATACTACAGAAGACACGAGCGACAAAGGACTCTGGACTTTCATTGGCAACGAGACCGATGGCTACTCGTTCTACAACAAGGCAAGAGGAGAGAACTATGTCCTCGGAATGTCTGGTTCGGAAGCAAGCGGCCGTGCTAAAATGGTGGCAGAAACAAACACTTCCGTTGTCACGAAGTTCGATATGGGCAAGAACGGCGATGGTTTCTGGATAAAAGACCACGGCTCGACAAACAAATACTGGAACAAACGCGGCAACTTCCTCGCTTATTGGGACAATGCGGCAGGCAGTACGGATACAGGTTCGCGCTTCATCTTCACCATTCAAGGCATTCCGGAAGAGTACTTCTCGAACGACGAACAAGAAAACTTCTACTACGTAACCTTCGCCAACTCCGACCTCGTCCTGCAGGATATGGGTGCCTCGAAGAACATCACGACACAAGGCAGAAAGTATGGAGAGCAGTCACAATTGTGGAAACTGGTAGGTGACGAAAACAACTTCCAACTCGTCAACAAAGGTTCTGGCCGCAGAGCCTACTACGATGGAAGTCGCCTCAAAACTCAACAAGCCACAGATGCCAAGGGATTTACCATAGAAGCGACGACCAACACGAACTTCCTCGGCAAGTATGAGATTGCGTGGAATGGCGCCTCGTCACAAACCAATCGCTACCTCAATCAATGGGGCGGAACAGGAGTGGGAGTGGAATTAGGCCTTTGGCAGGCTGCCGATGTCAACAATATCCTCTATCTCATTGCCGAAACCGACGTCTTGCCAGAGGAGTTTTGTGTCGGCCAGAAAGGCACCAGACCAGCCGACATTCACGATTTCTCGCTTTGGTACGACACTCCAGCCACAGCCACAGGCGTCGCCGACACTTGGATGGAGTATGCTCTTCCCATGGGCAACGGACAGATTGGCGCAACCATTCGGGGTGGTGTGTTGTGCGACGAGATCCAGTTCAACGAGAAGACACTTTGGAGCGGAACTGCCACAAATTCAGGCAATCAAGGCTACTTCCAGAACTTCGGCTCGATTCTCGTCAAGGACAAGAGCGGCACCTTCTCCCCCATCGCATCCGACAACAAGCCCATCGAAAAGTACAATCGCTTCCTGGACATCATCGATGGTGTGGCAGGGGTTAACTTCGAGTCGGCAGACGGGCAGACATCTTTCCATCGACGCTACTTTGCCTCGGCTACCGACAAAGTCTTCGTGGCCCATTACGAAGCGGAAGGTGCCGAGAAACTGGCTTTTAACGTCAGCTATGCTCCTGACAGACAGATCAATGCAAGCAGCGTGACTTACACGGCAGAACGCGACAGAACGGCTTTTGCAACATTCTCCGGCAAGCTCGACATCGTTTACTACAACACGCGATTCAGAGTCAAGACAGACGGCACAATGAATGTCTCGGACGAAGGTATTGATGTGAAGGATGCCACTTGGATGGACATCATTATGGCTGCGGCCACAGATTACGACGCAAGCAAACCCGGATGCAAGAGCGGAGCAAGTGCAGCCGACCTGTCTTCAATCGTCAGTACTCGCGTCAACGAGGCTGTCAGCAAGGGCTATAAGAGCTTGCTCGCCGACCACAAGGAAGTGCACAGTTCCCTGATGAATCGTGTCAGCCTGCAACTTGGAGGCAACTCCACGATGACCACAGAAGACCTCATCAAGTTCTACAACGCTTCCACGCAGAACAAGACAAGCAGTGACGGACTCTTCCTCGAAGCGCTCTATTTCCAATATGGGCGTTACTTGACCATCGGAGCGAACCTGGACAAAAGCATCCACGCGCCTTCGAATCTGCAAGGCATCTGGAACGACCGGAGCAACTCGTCCTTCTGGCATTGTGACATTCATGCAGACATCAATGTCCAGATGAACTATTGGCCTGCCGACCCGACAAACCTCTCGGAGATGCATCTGCCTTTCCTCAACCACATTCTCGACCTCGGAGCACCCGGTTCGGGCTCGCCTTGGTACCAGTTTGCAACAAAAATCAGGAGCGGAGCGAAGGGCTGGACAGTTGCCGTGGAGAACAACATCTTCGGCGGCACCTCCACATGGAGCAACAGTTCGATGAAGACACTTGGCGCCTGGTACTGCACGCATCTGTGGCGCTACTACAAGTACACGATGGACAGGGAGTTCCTGAAGAAGGCCCTTCCCGTCATGTATCAGAACGCGCTCTTCACCAGATCCATCGCCACGAAAGATGAAAATGGGCTCTTCGAAATCAAAGACGAGTTCAGCCCCGAGCACGGACCTTACGACGTGACTGCCTTCGGACAGCAGACGAGCTACGAGGTGCTGGACGAGATAATGAAGGGACACAAGGAACTTGGCAGCGAATCGCCACTCACAGAAGCGCAGATTGCGGCCATTCAGGAGCTTTACGACAACTTCGACAAAGGCCTGTGGACAGAGACTTATAACGGCAAGACGTGCATTTCCGAGTGGAAGAACAATCCGCTTTCCGACCCGGGACACCGCCACCTCTCGCATCTGATGTGCCTCTACCCGTTCTCGCAGGTCAGTCCCTTCAATCAGACAAGAAGCGGCATACGTTTCTTCCAGGCTGCCTACAACGGACAGATTGCACGAAACGGTGATGTGACGGGCTGGTCTATGGGGTGGCAGACGAACACATACAGCCGTTGCCTCGATGGTGACAGAGCCCGTAAGAACCTCTCGCTTGCCTTGCGTCATTCGGGCAGTTACGTCATCGAGATGGGCAACTACGGCGGATGCTACTACAATCTCTTCGATGCTCACTCGCCTTTTCAGATTGACGGAAACTACGGCTGCACCAGCGGTATTGCCGAGATGCTTCTGCAATCCTACGACGACATCATCACCATCCTGCCCGCCCTACCCTCGGCTTGGAAGGAAGGCAGCGTCACAGGCTTGAAGGCCCAGGGCAACTTCATTGTCGACGAGACTTGGCAGAACGGTAAGGCGACAAGTATCAGCATCACGAGTAATGCGGGCCAGCCCTTGCGGATTCGTTATGACGAGTTGCAGGATGTGCACTATGTCTTCCGACTGAATGGCGAGCGTGTTGCCCCCGTTCAAGACGAGAACATCTTCACCGTTCCCGGTGTTGGGCCAGGCGATGTGGTGACTGTCGTTTATGAAGAAGAAGGGACAGGCATCGGGGAGGTTCGCCGCCCTTTTGGAGAAGGAGCAGAGGCAAAGCTCTACAACCTCGCAGGACAGGAAATCGCCGACACTAAGGCGGGGCGCATAGTCGTGCGGAAAGGCAAAAAAACGCTCTACTGAACAAGTATCTTCTTGCCGGCCTGAATGAAGATGCCCTTTCTGGCTTTGCTCACCCGTTGGCCTGAGAGATTGTAGATGCCCTCGTTAGCGTTCAGGTTAAGGTTAGCGTTAAGGTCATTTATGCCCGTCGGGTCTTCCTCCACAAGTTTGAAGTACGTTCTCCTCTCTGCGCTGGGCATATAGCAACTGAATGCGGGCAGGGTGACAGTCCCGGTGGCACGATAGATGTTTGCGCTGGTGGCCTTCATGTAGTACCCTTCGCCCACAACAAGCGTCTTGCCGGGGAAAGTCCCCACAAGCAGGTTTTCTTGCGACAGAGGCTTCAGGTATTTCCCATCCACTTCGCTCTTGTTCAGGGCCGTCAGCGTGATTGTGGCCTTTGCCTCGCCTTTGATGATGACTGGCGTGCCGTAGGGAACCACTTCGCCTTCCTGAGCTATGGGAGTCAGCTTGACATCGGGAGAGTCTATCTCGGATATGACGTAGGCCGTGCAGCCTTCGGGCACCTGATAGATGAAGGGCACACATGCCGCCACATAGCCGTTCGCGCCAAGCGTGTAGCTCCATTCCTGCGTGGTGAGGATGTTGTGCAGGCTCTGTATCTCTGTTTCCTTCAGTGCCTTGGCATAGATGCGCACCATCGCCACTTCGCCCAGGAACGGATAGTTGCCCAGTGTTGTTGTCCCATCGAGGTTGCCCTTTGCGTCACCTCCTATGGCCAGCCACGTGGAGGGCGCCCATTCGTAGACGGGACATTCCTTGGTGGTCAGGTTCCTGCTGGCTGCCAGTTCGCCATTGATGTAAAAACGCGAGGTGCGATTCAAGCGGTCAAAGACGATGACGTAATGTGTGTAGTCGGTGGTGAGCTTTCCGTCCTCGGTCCATGTCCACAGCGTCTTGTCGAACGTCTCGTCCGCCTTTTTTCCCTGTGTTACAGTGGAGTAACCGATGTTGCCTTTGCTGCTCATCTGTATGCCGAACCCGTAGCTGTTCAGGAAGCCGAACGGACGGGTCAAGGTCTTGGGGAATGTGTCGTTCCTGCAGAAGAGCTCCACGCTGTAAGCGTCCGAGAGCTGGTTCATCATGAATGGCTCGTCGCCCAGCGAATACTTGTAGAACTGGGTCTTGCCTCCGTCGAATGCCGACTCGTAGAGGTTGATGTCCGCATTGTAGCTGACAGGCACCTCGCCCATCATGGCGATGGGTTTGTCGCGGAAGGCCGGAGCGAAGTTGATGGCGCTGTCGGGCACCATTTGCATGTCCATCAGCAG
>JAGCFN010000237.1 GCA_017650085.1 Bacteroidaceae bacterium
AAGCAAGCAGGGAATGAGTGTGGCAACTATGATGATGATGCCTCCCATAGTGGGAACGCCCTTCTTCTCCACACCATAAGGATCGATGCTGGCATCTCTTTGTTCCTCGCTGACATTGTGCTTCCTCATCCATCTGACGAAGTATTCGCCGAACCACATGGAAATAATGAGGCTCAAGACCAAGGTGAGGACTGCTCGGAAGGAGATATAGTGCCAAACATGGGCTCCTGAAACTCCGAATTCGCCTAAGTATCTGAACAGGTAATAAAGCATATCTTATAGCTGACTTTTTGTTTCGTTTTCTTCTTTCTTTTGTTACGTTTCTAAAGACCCCTAGTTAAGTTTGAAAAGTTAACGTGTTAAGTTGACGATTTTAACGTGTTAAGTTTGCCATTTTAACGTGTTAAGTTTGCCATTTACTAGTGTGACTTTTTCATATCAGGTTAAAGGCTTCGCGAATCACCTCGTGGTCGTCGAAGTGATGCTTCACGCCTTTTACGATTTGATAGTCTTCGTGACCTTTGCCCGCAACGAGAATGACATCCCCAGGTTGGGCCATCGTGCAAGCCGTTCTGATGGCTTCTCTGCGATCGACTATACTGATGACATTCCTTCGCTGGCTCGCATCGAGACCTGCCAACATGTCGTTGATGATCTCCTGGGGGTCTTCGTTTCTGGGATTGTCGCTCGTTATGATTACTCTGTCGCTATTCTTCACAGCCTCTTGAGCCATGAGTGGTCGCTTGCCTTTATCACGGTTTCCACCAGCTCCACAAACGGTCCAACACATCCCCTTCCCGTTCAAGACCTCGTTGATAGTAGTGAGAACATTGACGAGAGCATCAGGTGTGTGGGCATAGTCGACAATAGCCGTAACCCCTTCTTTCGAGCGAATGGCTTCGAAGCGACCATTTACGGGCTTCTGAGCACTTAGCAGAACGAGGGCTTCTTGCGGCTCTACTCCCAACATGACTGCAGCTCCATAGACGGCCAACAAGTTGCTCACATTGAATCGACCCACGAACTGAACACTCACATCTCTGCCGTCAATCTCCAAGTCCATACCCTCGAAACTCTCCTCCATAATGCGAGCCTTGAAATCGGCTGCAGAGTGGAGCGAATATGTCTTGACCTTCGCCTTGCAGTTCTGCACCATAACCATTCCATTACGGTCATCCGCATTGATGATGGCGAAAGCATCTGCAGGCAAAGCATCGAAGAAACCTTTCTTGGCATCACGATAGTTCTCGAACGTTCCATGATAGTCGAGATGGTCGCGAGTCAGGTTGGTGAAGATGCCTCCACTGAAGTTGAGACCTCCTATACGCTTTTGACTGACACTATGACTGCTGACTTCCATGAAAGCATAGGCACAGCCTTCGTCCGCCATTTGTCCGAGAAGTCGGTTCAGAGTTATGGGGTCGGGAGTCGTCACCTCAGTAGGAACGGGCTCTCCATCTATGTAATTGCAGACGGTACTGCACAATCCGCACTTGTATCCAAGCTGGCGGAAAATGTTGTAAAGCACGGTTGCTATGGTGGTCTTGCCATTCGTACCAGTCACTCCGATGAGGTGCATCCTCTGAGTTGGGTCACCAAAATAATGAGTTGCCAACGTTCCGACCACATCCTCAGTATTGGGATAGACGAGATAAGTCACTTCGTCTTGAATCGTTTCAGGCAACTTCTCGCAAACCACAACACTCGCTCCCAGCTCGATTGCCTTGCCGATGAAGGTATGGCCGTCAACCTGAGTACCTCGCATAGCTACGAAAACTGCACCTTTCTGGATGCGACGGCTATCAATCTCGATGCCTGTCACTTCCTTTTCGACACTTCCCACAACCTTTTGTGGAGCGCAATCTTGTATGAGTTGTATAAGTTTCATTTCCTACATTATTTAATTTGTTGAAGCAGTTAGCGTAATCAGTTTCCCTTTGACAGCAACAGAACCTGCCGGAATATCTTGCTTCGTAATCTGACCACAACCGTTAATGCGAACCCTCAAACCTCGTTTCTGCAAGGCAAAGACAGCATCTTTGGCACCCATTCCCGTTACATCAGGAACTTTGTTCAAAGCCATAGTATCTTCTTCGACCAGATTCAATTGCTTCTTCGAAAGTCCCATTCCCTCCACGATGGCTTCTGCTCGACGCTTGCTTCCCTTCGTCACTTCAGGAATGAAGACAGAGTTCGTATCGGCAGCCGCAATTGCGCTTCTCATCGAATCCCTCGACATGATAAACTGCGAGATTTCACTAAAGACAGGACCACATTGACCTCCACCTGATGCAGGCAAGCCTTTCTTCCTGATACAAACGATACAACTGTATTTTGGGTCATCGCTGGGGAAGTAACCACAGAAGCTAACCATGTACTTTCGACTTGCATAAGAACCATTCTCGCTGAATTGTGCCGTTCCTGTCTTGCCGCTTACTTTGAAAAGTTTGCCGCCATTGCCGGCCTTCTTGCCAAGTCCTCCACTCACAACATGCTCCAAACAATACTGGATATCGCGAAGTGTGGAAGGTTTGCAAATACGTTCCTTGATGACTTCTGTCGGGAATTCGCGTATCACCATACCATCCTTGAGTTCCGCTTTAACGAAGCGAGGCTTCACCATCTTGCCGCCATTTGCAATCGCATTATAGAATGTAAGGGTGCTGATGGGAGGAAGCATCGTGACATAACCTATGCTCATCCAGGGCAGGTCGGGTTTGCTCCAGTAACGGCTCTTGTCTTTTGGATGCGGAACATAAGGCTCGCCTTTACCAACGAAAGGAAGATTGAGAGGAATTCCGACACCTTCTCTATGCAAACCATCAACATAAGCAGAAGGATTGTCGCAATATGCCTCATCGATGATGCTGCTTACACCTATATTACTACTTTGGCCGAGGATATCCTCAACCTTGAGCACACCATAACCACCTCTGTTCCAGTTGTGATCCTTCATCTTGCGGCCATGCATATTGACGATGCCTGGAGCACAATCTACGGTCTTGTTCAACGTTATCTTTCCGTCTTCGAGGGCAACCATGATGCTCGCCGTCTTGAACGTTGAACCTGGTTCCCAAAGGTCGCTCACGGCATTGTTCTTCATCTCGTAGTACTCGCCGTCCTCGCCTCTAGTCAGGTTCACGATGGCTTTCACATCACCAGTCTTGACTTCCATCACAACTGCAACACCCACTTCGCCATTCACCAATTCCTCCTTCAACTTACTGCGAAGCGTTCTGTCGGCAAAGTCCTGAATGTTGATATCAATGGTAGTGAGCAGGTCATGCCCGTTTTCTGCCTGAGTATCGATGATGGGAACCTGACGATTACGAACCACTATGAAATGCTTTGAACCGGGTTTGCCGCGAAGAATGCTGTCGAAACTCAACTCCAAACCACACTTCGGCTGACTGCTTGTGTCGTTATAAAGCTCACCAATAGTTCTGCTTGCCAAACCTCCATAAGGTTTAAGGCGAAGCAACATCTCGTCAGCATGGAAACCGCTGCGGTACATGCTTTCCTTCAAGAAAGGCAACTCCTTGCAAGCACGATACTGAACATAGCTTGCGAGCTTCGGATAGATGCGCCATGAGTACTTGCCACGAGCCTTGCCTTTAAGCAAACGTTGGCGGAACCAGTCTGCATCGCGATCTGGGAAGATGCGAGCCAAACCCTCTACTATGCTGTCAAGCTTCTGAACGAACGTAGTGTCGCGATACTCACGCGTCTTCCTCTCTATTGACGAATCAGGGTCATGTACGGCGAAGTCCATGTAAAGTGCGTACTTGGGGACAGTACCTGAGAGGACTTGACGATCGCAAGAAAGGATATTGCCGCGATTGGCAGGAATCTTGGCAGTCTTGCTGTTGCGTCCCACTTCCTTCCAATAATCACTTTCTGGCGGCAACATCGTATAGAGAGCCTTAGCCAAAATATACATTCCGGCCAGGCACATCAACACGAAGATGAAGATGTAACGTCTTGGAGCTTTATCTTTGCCTTTCTGCATAATCTCTTATCCCTATTCCTTCACGTTGATAATGAATGGTGCAACCTTGCTTGGCGTGAGTGTGCTGTCGCCCTGTTCGCGGAGCTTTTGCTCGAGTTGGCTTTGCCGGCAGAGTTGTGTGAGTTCGCTCACTCTGGTAATACTTCTGTAACGCCAGTCCTTGAGCTCTGCCTCGAGTTCGTTTTCCTTCATCATCTCGACTTGAGCCTGATAGCCATTCGTGATGTAAAGGAATATTCCAGCCAAGACAAGGAGCAACATCTTCCATTGACTGAGGAACCATCTAGGAGCGGCATCCAGCATCTGGCGGATGTTGGCAGCAGTCAACTCGTCCACCTCGTCGTCGTCGCTCACCAACGAACGCATCAGCTTTTCCTTGTTGCTGACTTGCTCTTGAGCCACTTCCGCTTCTTGAACTTCCTGTTCCTGAGCCTCTTCAACCTCTTGGGTCTCCTGCTCTTGTACCTCTTGAACTTCTTCTTGTAGCTCTTCGAAGTTATCTGTTTCTATCTCTGCCATAGGTTACTAATCTCTTTTTCTTGCTACCCGAAGCTTTGCCGAACGGCTTCGAGGATTGCTTTCCTGCTCTTCAATGCTTGGAGTGATGACACTCCTGTTGACCGCTTCGAGCGGAGCGTCGCTGCGACCAAAGACGTCAGTCTCTACCTTTCCTTCTGCATTGCCTGCTCTGATGATGTTCTTCACCATACGGTCTTCAAGAGAATGATAGGTGAGAACACTCAATCTGCCACCCGGCTTGAGGATTTCTGTGGCAGCGCTAAGCATTTGCCTCAAGGCAACCATCTCCCCGTTCACCTCTATGCGAAGTGCCTGAAAGACACGTGCCAAATCTTTCTTCTCGCGGTCGTATCCCATCAAAGGTTTCAGCACCTCCACCAGTTCTGTTGTTGTGGTGATGGGCTTTTGCTGACGAGCCTTGACGATGGCGGCAGCAATGCGACGGCTGTTCTTCAACTCTCCGTAAAGGTAGAAGATGTCGGCCAACTGTTCTTCGCTATACTCTGCCACGATACGCCCAGCAGTGAGACTGGCCTTACGGTTCATTCGCATATCAAGCGGAGCGTCGAAACGGAAACTGAAGCCCCGTTCTTCCTCGTCGAGATGATGACTGCTCACGCCCAAGTCGGCAAGAATGCCATCCACCTGCTCATGCCCATAGTAGAGCATCCAGTTCTTCAGGAAACGGAAATTGCTGCGAACGAAAGTGAAGTTTCCCTCGCTTTCCAGCTCGCTTGCATTCTTCATCGCATCCTCGTCTTGGTCGAAGCTGTAGAGGTGTCCCGTGCCATTCAGGCGTCGCAGAATCTCTCTGCTATGACCTCCTCCGCCAAATGTGAGGTCCGCATATATGCCTCCGGACTTGACATCGAGTCCGTCAACTGTCTCTTGCAAGAGAACCGGCACATGATATTCCTCACATTTCACGCTCATTACTTATGTAATTATGTGTCGTCCTTCATCATCTCTTCCAGGATGTTCGCCACTTCCTCGGGATTGCTGAGCAGTCCTTCGGCTGCCTGACGGCTCCAGATTTCGATAGTGTCGTCAACTCCTATGAATCGTACATCACTCTTTATGCCGGCATGTTCCATGTATCGGCGAGGGATGAGCATACGTCCGCCACTGTCGAGGGTGATGTTTTCGGCATCGGCAGTGAAGAGACGCAAGCCTTGCCGCTGATGGCGGTCGAAAGGATTGGTGCGGGCTCTGACGGAGTTGACTTGAGCATCCCACACACTTTTCGGGTAGAGCACAAGACAGTTCTCGAAGATGTCGCGACGCAACACCAGTCCTTCCTCCTCTTCTTTCTGAAGGATCTTGCGGAAGACGCTGGGCACGAAGACACGTCCCTTCTCGTCTGTTTTGGCATCTATGCTTCCTGTAAATCTCATCGATTTGGGGCTTTCATTGCATTTTCTGCTGCAAAGATATAAAATTCCCCACAATTCCCCACAAATTATTTAAACTTTTTTTTCTTAGCAAGTTAGCCTATATTGTTGATAACTTGCCGATGTGCTTGCCTTCCACCTTCGCGAAAGCCCATAAGCAAAGGGGTTTCAGCACATTACGCAACCCAACAATATGTTGTTGAAAACTTTTTTCATGACATTACAAAATGGTGGGGGAATTTTATGAAAAGTTGACGAATTAGCAGAAAAAGGCCGATGCTTTGGCAAAAGAGTTTTGACTTTTTAGAGAAAAAGAGCCGCCTCGCCCTTATGGACGAAGCGGCTTTTGCTTGTATCAGTTTCCCTTACCTTGGGAAAAGGCTGGGGAGTGCGTCTGTTACTGACCTGCCATGATGTTCAGGACTGCTACGAAGTCGGCAATAGAAACTTCCTTATCACCGTTCACATCAGGATTGCCGGCAACTTCCTGACCTGCCATTGCGTTCAGGACTGCCACAGCATCCGCGATGGTTACGGTACCGTCGACGTTCACATCACCCTTTTGGCTGATAACTGCATGACCATTGTACAGGCTGCCGTTAACGACGATGCCCTTCTTGCTGGAATCGAACGTACCGCCCTGAGGTTTTGCAATAATCATGCCCGAGCCAAGAGTCAAGTTCTGGATATTAAGAATACTAGCTGAACTCGAATTGGGATTGAAAACCATACAACCCTTTTCGATAATTAAATTAGTATTACTATTGCCGTTATCGCCAACTCCTCTCCTACCTGTGAATTCGAATTTCGGGCCGTTGAGGTTGCCAATGACGTTAGCAGCAGCCAAATAGATGCCATAACCGGAGCTTGACGTCAGTTCGCTCTTGACGGTGCCTGAGCCGCTGAAAGTAGTAGATCTTGCAAGTTTGAAGATGTCTTCGTAGACATTAATCTGGTTGTCACCATTGATAGCAATATTCAGTCCTTCGATACCTTTATTATAAATACCCTCTACGACGCTGGCGTCGTCGATGTCGGCATCGGTAATAGTCAGACGCTTCATGTTGGGATCGTACTTGAACGAGCCACCATCGCGGAGAATGTCGTCCTTGTTGTAGCTGTTGACATCCACATCGCAGACAGCCAAGTCGTACTTCTCAACCTTCTGGATGACAACATCCTGAGCAAGAGAGCCGTTGGCCTCAACCTGATGAGTCGAAGAGTTGAAAGCAGCCTTGAAAGGTTCTACGATAGTCTGACCATCGTTGAGCGTCAGGTTCGCAAGACCGACCACTTTCTTAGCCTTAATAGTGGCGTTGCCTGCAATGGTAAGATAAGAATAATTTGCAGCCGAGGAGGCGTTACAGCCAATACCGCCGTTACTTACGTCTTCAATAGTTACATCCCCTTGAATCGTCAGTTTGCTGTTGCTATAATATTGATAAACGCCCATGCCATACGAACTACCAGAATGGTTCGTTTTCAGTGTGCCAGTGCCCTGAACGATGTAATTACCGGATGAGAACCACAAACCGGCAAAACTACCCTTGAATTCGTTCGTGCCTTTGATATCAACGGTTAGAGTATTGCCAGAGCCCATATCTGCTCTAACGCAACCTTCGTTGGAGAGTCCGTTGATGTCGATCTTGGCATTATTGAGCGTCAGGGTCTTGGTGGAGGGATTGTATGTGATATCTCCTCCCTTGACATACTTGTTCCAGAAGCCGCCTATATTGCCATATGAGTCACCACTAGTTCCATAGAGTTGTGTGCCGGCGATATAAATAGGATAGGTTTCCCATGTGACGTTGCTACGAATATATGTGGCATCCCAGGAGTTCAAATTGTCTGTCTTTGCTACAACATCCTTGACATAAACTTTCCCCTCGTCCGCGTTGAACCAGTGGTACTTAGTAGCAATATTCACGCCAGAGCCGAAAGTGAGGGTCGGGATGTCTGCAATGTTACCTTCTTCGCCTGCAAACTTATAGAGTGCACCGGAACCTTCTTTGTTGATGGTCAACGTGGTATTGGGCCTTCCGTTGAAGCCATTCACCTTACCTTTTATGGCCATCGTGCCGTCAGAACGTGCCAACGTAAGATTGGTGGTGCCAAATGTGTTGAGCGCAGTGTTAGCAGTAGAGGTAATGTTCAATGTGCCAGAACCGTTGATAGTAGTGGTGCTTTCACCGCCAAGATTAAGTCCCATTGTCTCGGACGTCCAGTTGTTGGTACCTGTTGCGTTGATAGTTAAACCTTGAATTTTGCTATATATGATAGGATTTTCCACTGTGTTGCTACCTGTCATTTTGATTGTAGCATCAGTTAATGTCAGCGTCTTCGTACTGTTATCATACTTCACAGTACCTGCAGTCAAATATGGGCTGCCGAGGCCGCGAGCGTTAATATTGTTGAGCTTCTTGCCGGCAACGTAAAGGTCATACTCTTCAACAAAGCGATAGATGTTGACAGTTGTGTTCTTGAGAACTTCGCCACCTGTCTTTTTCACTACTCGCGAACTCTCATCGTAATAGCACCCTACGGTATAGAAGTCCATGCCCTCCATTGTCAGGTGTCTAAAGCCATCGATGGGCTCCTGATCCTCACCGCCAGTGAAAAAGTAATCGGAAGCATTACCGGCTTTCTGCAAGATTAGGTCAACATTAGATGTACTGGTATACATACCAACTGTTTTGCCAATGAAATACGCTGCTGCATTCATATTGACAGTTACAGAAGCATACGCAGCGGTTCCCGTGGCTCCTTGACCATTGACGGTAAGTTTCTTGTCGCCAACAAATGTAGTGGGAGCATACAAATAGATACCATTCCAGCCAGTCGATGTAATGGTATTTTCACTGGTAGAGGATTTAATGGTCAAACCCGAGATATGGGATATAATGGCCATACCTGAATACGTCAACGTAGCACCTTGGAGTTCCAGGGTCTTGTCACTATAGGTATATGAAAGGGTTCCGGCTTTCAGACCCATTGCAGAACCTATGGTTGATGAAGAAGCATAACTCCAATCAGAACCCGGATTGAGGGGAACTCCGCCGATTACTAATGAAGGTTCAACTTTTGCACTGCTCACAAGATTGCCACTGGAATCAGTGATGCCCTTCTTGCTTGAGCTATACGAATAGCTACTCGGGGAGAATGCAACGGAGGAAATGCCATTATAATAAACAGCCCAACCTGTGAATCCAGTGCAAGCAGCCTTGCCGGAAGGAGCAGTCAAAGTCATCCAAGTATTAGCTGGACCTAAGATATTATTACTGCCAAACCCGTACAGACAATCCGCACTCGCAGACTTTGCCGTGAAGTGTGTCCTGGCAACATCAACACGCCAATTGGATTCCACACGCATGGCATTACCTGCACCCGTATTTTCAATGGTCAGAGAAGATCTACCATCATTAGTTTGGGGATAAATAGAGAGATTACTCCGAACATAGATGGGAGCACAACTAGAGGCCGCGGAACTCGTCGTAATCTTGTTTGTACCAATCAAAGAAATGTAAACGTAATTATCGCCGAAGTCCGACATATAAATACCATCGCCAGTTGCCGTAATGGTAGCGTTGTTCAATGTCAGCAACCTGCTCGACGGATTGTACGTGACTGTACCAGAGATGCCAGAGCCCGTAATGGTCTGCACAGATGTGGCAGAAGTGTTCACACTTACACCAGCTACCGAAAGCGACTGTGCCCAAGCTTGTGTGCTGCTGAGCAGCGCTGCAAGCATTAACAATGGAGTAAATAATTTTTTCATAATCGTATAATTTTAAGGGTTAAACTTTATTTATACATTATATATTATTAAACTTTGCTCCGTAAAATTACACATTCTTTCACAAAATGAGCACCCTTTCTTGTTAAATTATGTTAACAAGGATAAAAAAGGGTATAAAAGTACAAAAAGGGAAAGGCTCAGACGTATTCAAGTGTCAGGAACTTGTCGGGAGAAAAGACAAATTGTGCCGTCTGAAGCAGATTTTCCGGCGTTATGGCATCGAGCCGCTCGAAGAGCTGTTCTTTGGAGAGCGTTTTGCCGTAATGAAGGTAACGTTTCGCCATACCGATGGCCACGTTTTCGAAGTTGTCGTAGGAGATGCCTATCTGCCCTTTGAACTGCCGACGGGCAGCTTCGAGGGCACGGCTGGAGAGGGGATGTTGTGTCAACTTGTCCAGTTCGTGAAGGACAAGTTGGCGGCAACGGTTGCGGTCTTTTGCATCACAACCGTAATAGATGGCCCAAATGCCTGTGTCTGTATAGGCCACGCAATTGCTTTCGACGGTATAGACAAGACCGTTCCGCTCGCGAAGGGCAAGGTTCAAACGGCTGCTCATGGCTGGTCCGCCCAGCAGGTTGCTGAGGAAATAGAGATGAAGTTGGCGGGGGTCTGTCGCGGCGAAGGCTTGGGCGCCTATCACTACGTGAGCCTGATGTGTTTCACGATGGCGGGTGATGTGCGAAACGTCACGTGTGACGTTGGCAATCGTATAGTGTGACGATTGCAATTTACTAGTGTGACGATTGCAATCGTAACGTGCCATGTTTTTCTCCACACAACGGAGCACTTTCTCGGGCTCCACATTTCCCAGGACATAAAGCACCATCCTTTCGGGATGGTAGAGGCGACGGGCAAACCGCTGCATGTCGGCTGAGCGGAAGGTTCGGAGCGTTTCGGCATCACCAAGAATGTTGCGACCGAGGGGATGACCTGGGAAAAGGAGGTTCTCGAACTCGTCGAAGATGAGCTCCGAGGGTTGGTCCTGATAGCTCTCTATCTCGTCGATGACGACCTCGACCTCGCGGTTCATTTCTTCCTGCGGATAGGTGCTGCCGAGGGCTATGTCGAGAAGGAGGTCGATGGCGCGAGATGCATGCTCGCGAAGGGAGGTGCAATAATAGACCGTCTCCTCTTTGCCCGTGAAGGCATTCAGTTCGCCTCCCACACTCTCCATGGCCGAGATGACCTGACGGGCCGAGCGCCGGGAGGTCCCCTTGAACGACATGTGCTCTGTGAAATGCGCCATTCCGCTCTCGGACGGCAGTTCGTGGCGGGTCCCGGCATCAACGGCGATACCCAGATACACCACATCCGTCTGTCCCGGAGCACAGACAACACGAAGGCCTTGGGGAAGCGTGTAGGTTGTGAACATTGAGGATTGAAGGTTGAACATTGAATATTAAAAAAGGCGGGCTGCTTTTATTGCTTCCCGCCTTCCATCATATCTTTGCTTAATGCTTAGTTCTTGAAGAAATCCTTAACGGCCTCGTTGGGAACCATCTGCTCGTCGAAAGAGTAGGAGCCCGTCTGAGGGTTCTTCACCATCTTGATAACCTTGGTGTAGGAACGACCTTCGGTTCTACCCGTCTGCAGGGTAGCGACTGCTTTCTTTGCCATAGTTTTTTAATTTTTTGACTATAGACAACAGACCACAGACTACAGAATGTCGGTTGTCGGTTGTCGCTTGTCCGTTGTCCGATTACTTGATTTCCTTGTGAACAGTCATCTTTTTCAAGATGGGGTTGTACTTCTTCAGCTCGAGGCGTTCGGGAGTATTCTTCCTGTTCTTCGTTGTGATGTAGCGAGATGTACCGGGCAGACCGCTCTGCTTCATCTCTGTGCATTCCAGAATCACTTGGACTCTGTTACCTTTAACTTTCTTTGCCATAGTTTCTGAATGTTTAGCGGTTAACCGATTACACGAATATCCTTCCAATCACAATAACCCTGAGCCACGGCATTCTTGAGAGCGGCGTCGAGTCCTACTTTATTAATATAGCGCAAACCGGAAGCGCTGATGCTCAGACTGATCCAGCAGTCCTCTTCTACATAGTAGAACTTCTTGGTGAACAGGTTCACGTCGAAAGTCCTTTTCGTGCGACGCTTAGAGTGTGACACGTTGTTGCCAATCATGGCCTTCTTACCGGTAATTTGACAAATCTTAGACATTTCTAATCTTCTCTTTTTAGTCTATTCCAATAGACGACTTTTTCCAAACCGGCTGCAAAGGTACGACATTTTTTCATTCCACCAAGCATTTTCCCACCTTTTTTCTTATTTATTATGTGTTTTTTGCAGAAAAGGGCTTCCATTCGTCGCGCCAACGAACGACTGGCTTGCCGCCTTCGAACTCAATCGGCAACCATATGTAACGGGCATCGCTGGGGTGATTGGGACGCCAGATGTCGGCCATGAAGATATATTGAGGATTGGAAATTGAAGATTGAGAAAAAGCTGTCGCGCTTGGCGAGTCATTCTCTTTCAATTTTCCATTATCAATTTTCAGTATAAAAGTACTTTGGCCGCCAAAGGTCAAATCAGCTTTCGGACCACGACAAGGATTGGGGTGTTGCGTCCAAGGTCCCCAAATGCTGGGGGCGGAAAACATGCGGGCTTCGTTGGGCGCCCAACCCGTACAACCGGAAGTAATCATCCAATAAGTGCCCTCGTGCTTGAAGATGGCAGGCGCTTCGTTGTGCCCCGCCGGAGCCACTCGCGTATAGCGGCCAGTATGGTGAAGGTAGTCGCCAGTCAGTTCGGCAATGTGAAGCGTCAGGTTCTCCTCGGAACTGAAGATGTGATAGGCCTTTCCGTCGTCATCAACATAAAGCGTCATGTCGCGCGACATCTGACCAGTCGAGAAGTCGCGTTTCACATACAAACCCTCCTCCACAGCCTTCAGCCAGGCAGGTGTCCATTGTTCCTTGAAGTTGGAGGCATTCAAAGTGTCAACCGTGGCGAGTTCCTTTTCCCTGAAATCTACGGGCCAAGTGCCGGCATTGGCTCTTTGTGAATAAAGGAAACGATATGGCCCTTCAGGACGGTCGCTGACGGCCACTCCATAGCGGGCAGCATTGTAGCCGCGCCCCTTCAGTTCCAAGTGGAACCACATACAGAACTTCTTTGTTACAGGGTTATAGATGACCTTCGGACGTTCCAGGACGCAACCCCGCTCAATATCCGAGCCCTTCTCGTCACTCACACTCAAAGCCACCCCGCAATTGCGCCAGTTGAGAAGGTCGGTGGAGGCATAACAAGTGACGCCCACAAGCGCATTGGATGTGTGGTCGGACTTGTGCTCGCCAAACCAATAGAAGGTGTCGCCATACTTCAGAATGCCACCACCATGAGCATTGATGTGAGCGCCTGTGTTGTCGGGCCAAAGTTCACCGCTACGAATAGTCTGTCGCTCGTTTTGTCCCATCAAAGGTAACGTCAGCAGAAGTGCCAACAGTAAAAGTGTCCGTTTCATCGTGTTTCTTCATTAATGTAATGTCCTGCGAGTGCAAAGTTACGAATAATTTTTCTCTCCACCTTTCTTTCTTCATTTTTTTTCGTAACTTTGTCCCACCAAAACTATCAAATATTATGGGAAACCGTATTCTTGTTCTTCTGCTAACAGCATTCTGCTTACAGCCGTCTGTTCAGGCGGAAGACTCTGTCTATGTGGTGACATCACCCGACAAAACCTTGAAAGCAACTGTCTCGCTAACGGACGGAAAACTCTCCTACACCGTTGCCCGCGACAGCAGAACCCTCGTCAACGAGTCGCCCCTCGGACTGAAAATCTCGTCTGCCGACTTCTCGGAAGGCATCGAACTGGTGGAAGTGGACAGCAGCTCCGTTGATGACAGCTACACGCTTCCTGTAGGCAAACGCAGCCACTATCGCGACCATTGCAATGTGCTCTCCATCACGACACAAAAAGGAACATGGTGGCTGACAGTCGTGTTCCGAGTCTACGACGACGGCTTTGCTTTCCGATACATTGTGCCCAAGCACGGACACTCGACAGGCTTCCTTACCGAGGAGATGAGCCGAATCCGTGTGGCGAACTGGAAACGATGTGCCGCCTGTCAGTTCATCGGCAATACTGGTGGCAACGATCCCAATTACCCATACGAAGGGCTTTACACGCAATTCAACAACTGGCAAACCCTTCGCGAAACTGGCGATGCACGCTACAACTCCCCTACCCTTGTCTATAACGGAACCGACTATCTGCTCATCTCCGAAGCAGACTGTCGCAGTTTCTTCTGCACTTCGCTAACGAAAGCTGAGGAACAAGTTGGCGAGTTCTCCTACAGTTGGACAGGCGCAACAAAAGATTATGCCACAGAGAAAACCTATCGCATTTCCTGCACATTGCCTTTCTATACTCCATGGCGTATGGTAGTCTGCGGCTCGCCGAAGACCATCTTCGAAACAACAATGACCGAGAACCTATGTCCACCAACCGAGATGACCGACCTGAGTTGGATAAAGCCTGGAGTAGCAGCTTGGTACTGGGGTGGTTCTGATGGCGGAAAAGGCGAGGTAAGAGATGCTTATGGCGGACTTCGTCAAGGCGAGTGGGCACATTGCGAACTGTCTTCCGAAATGGGTTGGCCATACTATCTTATCGATGCCGGTTGGAGCTCGTCGTGGTTCCCAACTTTTGTCAACGATGCCAACGAGAAAGGCGTGGAATGTCTGCTCTGGGGAGACTCAAGACTCGTCTACAGTCAGGACTTCTCGAACGACAAGATGGAAGCAACCCTAAAGAGGTGGCAAAGCTGGGGTATCAAAGGCATCAAAGTCGATTTCTGGGAAGACGACTCGAAGGAGACTATGACACGAATAGAGAACCTCTACAAGTTGGCTGCGAAATACCACATGCTTGTCAATATCCACGGCTGCACACGACCTTCAGGCCTTCGCCGAACCTACCCTCACATCATGACTCAAGAAGGCATCTACGGCGGCGAGCAACAATTTTGGAATCCCAAGAAGAATTCTACCCAGCATCACCTCGATGTGCTCTTCACCCGCAATGTAGTGGGTGCGATGGACTTCACGCCTGGCGACTTCGCAACTTGGCGAGGCAGCCTCATGACTCAAAGAAGTCAGGGCCATCACCTCGCTTTGACCACCCTCTTCGAGAGTGGCATCGTGCACATAGCCGAAGCACCTCAAAACCTGCAATATTTCCTTGGCAAAGACATCATGAAGCGTCTGCCCGCAGCATGGGACGAAAGTCTGCTCTTGGAAGGCAACCCAACCTCGTTTGCCACTGTCGCCAGAAGGAAAGGCAACGACTGGTGGGTGTCGGGCATCAGTGTCAACGAACGCACTTGCCGCTTGAAACTTGACTTCTTGGAAGAAGGAACAACCTACACGGCCTATATCTACCGTGATGGCTCTTGCCGCTCTGACCTGAAGTTCGAGAAGAAGCAGGTGACAAAGGGTAACACGCTCAGCATCAAAGAGATTAGCGAAGGTGGCTTCCTCATACAAATCTCTCCAGACGGCAACCTCGATGTACCCTTGGAACGCACGACTTATGAAGCAGAAGCCACCGGCAACACCCTGACTGGCAGTACAAAACGCAAGAATTACGACGCACTCCACGCTTCTGCAGGCGGCTTTGTGGGCGACCTCGGCAACGGCGGCAAGATTCAGTTTAACCGCATCAAGGCAACACACGACGGCGAGTACATTCTGACAATATACTACATCTCGCGAGACACTCGTCCGGCTAAGCTCTATGTCAACGATGTACAAATCGGCGATACAATTTTCTATAGAGACAACGGCGACTGCACAAGCACGTGGAATCCCGAAGGAATGGGTTGGAAGATGTTCCCCATCACCCTGAAAAAGGGTTCTGCCAACACCGTCACTATTCAGGCATTCGATGACCTATGGGCACCTAACTTCGACCGCATCACAATCCATCCCGTCCTCTCCGATGAAGAGGCAACAAGTATCAACAAACCTGAAAACAAAATAGAAGAGGCAAGAACAGATGCTTACAACTACTCGATTGACGGCAAGAAGTTGGCAAGCGTTCCATCGAAAGGACTATTTATAAGTAAAGGAAAGAAAATACTGAAACTATGAAATACTTTGCTCTGCTGACATTACTCAGCTGGACATGTCTAAGTACAGCACAAACTTCAAGAGATGCCTGCACCAGCATTATGGTGGGCAAGAATGCTTCTGTTGACGGCTCGGTCATGACAAGCCACACCTGCGACTCGTGGTACAGAACATGGATGAGCATCGAACCTGCGAAGGACTACCCTCGCGACACCATCATGAACATCTACGAAGGCTTGATGCACACCGAACATGCTAACGACATGACAGGAGTCAAGATAAGAGGAACTATTCCTCAGGCCCGACATACTTATCGTTTTCTCAATACAGCTTACCCTTGCCTGAACGAAAAGCAATTGGCAATGGGCGAGACAACCATTAGCGGTCGCGACACTTTGCGAAACAAGAAGGGACTCTTCATGATTGAGGAACTGCAACGCGTCGCCCTGCAAAGATGCACAACAGCACGACAGGCAATACAGTTGATGGGCAGTCTCATCAAGGAATATGGTTACGGCGATAGTGGCGAATGTCTCACCATTGCCGACCAGAACGAAGTCTGGATCTTCGAAGTGTTCGGCGAAGGGCCAAAACAGATTGGTGGTGTGTGGGCGGCTCAACGCATCCCCGATGACGAGATTGCCGTCAGCGCAAACATCTGCAGAATAGGCAAACTTGACTTGGACGACACGGACCACTTCATGGCTTCAGACAATGTTTTCTCCGTCGCTAAGCAACTGAAACTGTGGGACGGCAAGGAGGATTTTTCGTTCTGGAAGGCATACTCAGGCGGCAACTATTTCGACGAACCGAAGAATTATAGCGTTCGCGAACTTTTCATCATGCAGAAGTTGGCTCCCGATGCTAATTTCACCGATGAAATGGACGAATTACCACTTTCTGTGAAGCCAAAAGAGAAGGTTTCAGTCGAGACGGTTTCGAAACTCCTTGGCTCATATTATGAAGGAACTGAACTGAGCCTGTCGTGCAAGATTGACTCCCTCGCGAAGGGCAACGGCGAAGTGAAACTGAAAGAAGGAAAGCCCTCGATAAGCAACCCCTGGATGCGTCCCGATGAAATTCGGCGCTATGCTGGTTTACTGAACGACTCCACGATGGCAAACATTCGTACCGTCAGCGTATCTTGGTGCGCATATAGCACAGTCATTCAACTACGTTCGTGGATGCCTGACGAGATTGGCGGCGTAGCTTGGATTGCACTCGACAACCCAGGACAATCGCCTCGCTTCCCTGTCTTCAGCGGAAATACCGAATTGCCCATGATGCTCGGCGTTTGTGGTCAGCATCGCAAACGCGACGATGCTGCACTTTGGCATTATCGTGAAGCAAACCGCATTTCCTCGATGAAATGGGGACAAACACGCCAATCAATACAATCCGCTCAACAATATTTCCTTGACAAAGCTCAACGGGAACTGCCCTTCGTGGAACAGACATGGTGGAACACCGAAGAGAGAAAAAGAACAGCTTTCATTAATGGATACACCGCAGACTTCTTCAATGCTACCATCGGACGTTGGGATGATCTTGCAAAAAAATATTGGCGACAGTTTTGGTCGGGCTTCTAAAACACCACAAAAAGAATATGAATACCACCCACTCCTTAGTTATCTTTGCTCTCTTTTGTGCGGCAAACAGTCTTTGGGCTCGCAACATCAGTGCAGACTTGGGAAATTGGAAGATTATCTACGACACAAAAACTTCCTCATTTGCTTACGAGCACCAAGGTAGGATTGTTCTGTCAAACTCGCAACCAGAAGCTTCGTGTCGTATAGCAGGTAAGACCATCGAGTTCCATTCTGCAGACTTCGACAAAGTCGATCTGGAAAAGAAAAACGATACTGTTTGCTTCATCCTATCGCAGAAAAAGGACGATTTCATCGAAAAAACTGTTTCTTTCTCACTCTATGAAGATGCTCTTCTGACACGTCTTACTTTGACCGCCAATAAAGACTTCTCCTCCAATTACTTGGCCCCTATCAATATCACGACAACACAGCAGATTGAAGGCAGCGAATGCCGAATGTTGAAAGTGCCTTTTGACAATGACGACTTTGTGCGTTATCATTATTTTCGACTCGACACAACTATGCTTAGCTACGAAGTCACTGCCATCTTCGATGGTGCAAGCAGACATGGAGTCATTATCGGAAGTGTTGACCACGACCATTGGAAGAGTGGCATCGAAGTCAAGGGCGAAAATGGCAACACTGTCTCAAAACTCAAAGCTTATAGTGGTGTCAGTACCAAAGAAACGAGAGATATTCTTCCTCATGGTTCACTCTATGGAAAAGAAATAAGTAGCGCGACATTCTTGATAGCAGAAGTTAATGATTGGCGCGATGGAATGGAACTTTTTGCGTCCACCTGCAATAGTCGCCAACCGGGTCGAGACACTTGGCAAGGCGGAACTCCTATCGGTTGGCAAAGCTGGGGCGTAATGGCCACAAAGAATAACTTCAACGTCGATATGGAGGTAGCAGACTTCTATGCAGAGACTTTGCGAAAAGCAGGCTTTGCCGGTGAGAACAACCTGCAGATTATGAGCATCGACGCTTGGGACAACTTGAACGATTCCGAGCGACGACGCTTGACCAATCACTGTGCAGAACAAGGGCAGATTGCCGGCATATACAGAAGTCCCTTCTGCCTTTGGTGGGGAAGTGAGAACGACCTGAAAAAGAAACTCTTTGATGGTTGCACATACACCGCCCAAGAATGTGTCCTGAAAGCAAACAACAAGCCCATAAAGTATGATGGTGCATTCTGTCTTGATCCTACACACCCTGCCGTAAAAGAAAAGATGACACGTGAAATGGAGGAAGCAAGGCAGCAAGGATTCCGATATGTAAAGGTTGACTTTATCTGCGACGGCATTATCCAAGCCGATCACTATTACAATCCGAAAGTAAGAACGGCGGTGGAAGCCTACAACGAGGGTATGGCACACTTCGCAGCACAATGCTATTGTACCGATGGAACGCCAATGTTCATTGCCCTTAGCATCGCCCCCATTTTTCCGTATCAGTATGGAAACTCACGTCGCATCGCTTGCGATACTTGGGGGAAAATCAATCATTCGGAATACGCAATGAACGCCATTTGCGGCGGTTGGTGGACTAATGGTTTTTACCAACGCAACGATCCTGACCATATTGTACTTGTTGGCAACGACAAGGTGAAAGAGACTGAAGGAGAGAACCGTGCCAGGCTGACAACGGGTATTGCAAGCGGCATGTTGCTTTTGGCAGACAATTATGACCTTAACGACAACAAAACCGGATGTGGGGACCCTATGCTCTCTTACGAAAGAGCAGCCCTTCTGTTATGCAATAAAGAAATCAACGATTTGGCAAAGAAAGTCAAGCACTCCTTTCGTCCTGTCTTTGGCTATCGTCCTTTCGATGGTAAAGCACAAAGCGCAGACAACTTCATCGTCTATAAAGACGGACAAGACACTTTCCTCGCTATCATTAACTTTGCCGACAAGACTTTGGAAGGCACCATTCCTTTCAATTCCATCGAACTATCAGGCACTTGCTCCATCAAAGAACTTTGGACGGGCAATGAGCAAGAACGACAAACAACAGCCCTTCCCTACTCTGTACCTGCAAAAGACGCTCGCATTTATCATCTGAAACAAACTCAGTAATATGCACTTACATAACTTTATATTATGAAAAAACTACATTTCATCGTGCTTTTTGTCTCTTTGGCATTCAACATGCAAGCCAAGACGACTTATATCCCCACGTACTTCAACAGGATTATACTCAT
The DNA here is from genome assembly GCA_017650085.1 of Bacteroidaceae bacterium. Taxonomy (GTDB): domain Bacteria; phylum Bacteroidota; class Bacteroidia; order Bacteroidales; family Bacteroidaceae; genus Physcousia. Next base: position 19,596 of record JAGCFN010000237.1, read on the forward strand.
CGAAAATGGGCAACTTGACTCTTTGGCCAACCATCAACAACTGTTGCAAATGGATTCGAAAGATAACCTCATTTCCTGCTTCATCGCTCAGCAAGTTGTCTCACCAGAACTCGTAAAAGCCATCAAGCGAGAAAAAAGAACTGCAGGATGGCTGACGGTAGCATCTACGCTTTCTGCTGGCGGTACAACTTTCTCTGAAGTTCAAATGTTCAGAAATAATACGAAACCCGGTTATATCATGGGTTACGTAGAAGGCAGAGATGTGGAAAGAGGACTCGATGCGATGTCTGCCGAAGCTTCTGCACAAGCAGAGGAACTGAAAACCTTGATGGTGGATCTCATCGTAAAGAACAACTCCGAAAAGGAGATGTTGATAACCGATATGGACAGAGGACTGATGTGGTTCATTTTGCCAAAACAAGAAGCCATTCTTCCGATGGCAAAAGGCGAGGAATGCCATTTCCGAGTTTCTTCAAGTTCACCCCTCGACGAAAACGTGAAATACATCAACGTCGCAGGCGATAGCAACCTGGAGAAATACACCGTGGCCCAAGAAACAAGCCTATTCTGGTATGTTCCCATCAGCCAAAAGACAAAACAAAACCTTGGCTTTGACAGTCCTTTAGAAGAAGGTTATATTAAGATAGACAAGGAAACGATGAAAATGTCTGCACTCACAACAGACGAGTTCAAGGCAATGAAACAATAACAAAGATGCCCGCGAAATGGCGGGCATCTTCTTTTGTTCACAAAAACAATTACTTAATAAGTCATGACGGGCTTGAGTTCCTTGGCAAGAGCAATCATCTTGGTAAGTTCCTTCACAGAAGGAATGCGGCGAACAAGATGCTTTGCATCGTTCGTCTCCTTAATCTTCTCAAAGAGGTTTTCTGCTACACGATGACGGAACTCCTTAACGGTATCAACACCAGCAGCTTCGAGCAACTCGGAGAATTGTGGACCGACGCCCTTGATGCGGAACAGGTCGGCATGGTTTGTCCATTTCAGAATAAGCTTTTCGCTGATACCAGTTTCCTCTGCCAGAGCAGCACGGCCCTTAGGAGCAGCACACTTCTTCAGCAAAGCGTCAACCGTCACAATGCCAGCTTCGATGAGTTTTGGAGCATAAACTTCGCCTACGCCCTCAATGTCAATAATTTTGTAAGTCATAGTACTTAGAGTTTAGGTGGTTAATAAATATGCATTTACGTCCACAAAGTTACGGATTAGCAATAGAAAAACCAAAGAATTTCCTGTTTTTCTTTGCATTTCGCTCACTTAATTGTAACTTTGCAGGCACTAAAACGATTCAAAACAACTAATAATTATGAAAAAAAGCATCTTTATCTTTGCATTTCTGTTCGCAGCAACCATCAGCTACGCACAGTCGAACCACTACCTGACTAAAGAGGAAGCTCCCCTCGACACTACTTTCATCGGACCTCCACCAGCATTTGGTTCACTCCTTTTCGAGCAAGATTTCCACATGTATCAATATGGCAAGACGCTTCGCAACACCGAACGCGGCAAGCAAGCCGTCAAGGATGCCAACACTTCGACAGACAACATCCTGGAGGTCTTCTCGGAGGCTTTCGGCATGAAAATTTCAAAAGAAGAGACTCCTGAAATCTATAAACTCATCAACACAATGAAGGAGGATGCGGGAAGTTATGCTACACGCTGTACGAAGAACCTCTATATGCGCACTCGTCCGTATGCTCTTTACAACGAGCCGACACCCGTTCCTGAGGCCGAAGAGCACCTTCGCCACAACGGAAGCTATGTTTCAGGGCACAGTGCAACTGGTGTCGCAGTATCAATGGTACTGGCCTGCATCAATCCCGAACGGCAGAATCAACTCTACAAGCGTGGCCTCGATTTCGGGGAGAGCCGTTGGATTGTGGGCTTCCACCACTATAGCGACGTCAAAGCCGGTCAGATGGTTGGTGCACTCGTTCTCCCCGCATTGATCAACAATAAGGAATTTATGAAGCAACTCGACAAAGCTAAAGCCGAGTTCGCACGTCTTTCAAAGAAGCAATAACCTTATCTTTTTGCTGTCACCATCGTCACGAAATAGTCGAGGATGGCCTTTGCCTGTTCGGGCGTGATGAAAAGATAGAAGTGCTTGCCTGCTGCATCCTGTTTGTAGTGGGTATAGCCTTCGTCGGTCACAACGATTTTACCAGCAGGTGAAATGTTGAAAAATTGTTGCGGATCAATAGCGTAGAGGACTGCTGTGAGATCCCACGTCGGTCTGTCCTCTATCTTCTTGAGATAGACTTTATACGAATCTACAATGGGATGGTGCTTTGTCCAGGTAAAATCGTTCTCGATGCTTTGTGCAGGATAACGCACTTGAAGGCCCAACTCAAAAGGCGACATATAGATGGGCGTCGGCCATTCGTTGAAAACACGCTGGCAAGCGGCAATATCGTTCACAACATTATATTCGGCATACTTCGGATTCTCGATGTGCCCAGCCATCGTGACCAGTCGTTTCACCTTTTGCGCAACAAGTTCCTTGCCTGTCAGAGGGGAGTACTCGTCAGCCTTTGTGTCGAGGAGCAATGCAAGGTTTGTGCTGAAACCGACCGAGACAATCGTCACCGAAGCATCTTCTGCCTTTGCCAAAAGTTTACGATAGAGTTTTACGGCAGATAGGAGTTTACTATAGTCTTTGATGCTTCGCTTGTA
>JAGCFN010000238.1 GCA_017650085.1 Bacteroidaceae bacterium
CTTTTTTCGCAGAAGTCGTGTTTTGTCTATCTGACCAGGACTTTGCGTCCACCTATTATATATATCCCGCGAGGCAGATTCCTGGCGTTTGTGACTTTCCGTCCACTCAGGTCGTAGATGGTCTTGTCACGCTCGGGTGAAGAAGCCGGAGCGATACAACCGTTGGCGTAGTCCTCGGATGTTATGATGCTAATCCTGGCAGGCAAGGGAGCCGTGACATCCAGGTCGTTTGCATAGAAGGACATGCACCATCGCTGGGGTGGGAGTGAAGTCTCTTCCTCGGAATACACCAGTTCCCCATCCTGAACGGTATAGGTTTGCGCTATGGTAGGCATGTCGTAGAAGCAGGAGAATATGTAGGTATAGTCCGGGAATTTGTAGTTGAAACTGCTGTCGTTTGTGGCGACGGCTGTGGCATCCACTAGGGTCAGCGTCTTCTCTCCCCTCGATTTTGCGCGGATGAGGTAAGGCCTGTTGGGCAATATGGCCGAGCTGTCCCTCAGCACCATCACTTCCATTTCCATTTCGTCCACGATGCTGTCGTTGTCGTTGTCGTACTGGTGGAAGTCGAATATCTCGGCCACATCGTACTCCTCTGCCCAGTCCTCATACTTCATGGCGAAGGGGACTAAGAGCGGCTCCCATTTCCCGTTGTAGATGCGGGTGTATGTGATGTGCGGATATGTCTTCTCTTCCTGAATGTCGAGCAGCGTGTTGTCTATGATGGCGAGGTCTTCCTGCTTGGCGGCAAGGACGGCCTGGTAGGCAGCTTCAAGGTTCTCTATCGCCTTGCTGAAATGGTGGGTCATGTAGTCCCCGGGACTGGCCATGATGTCCTCAGCAGCCTGTATGGCCTTTATGAAGGCGGCGTAGACGGGCTCTTCCTCGCATTTCGGGTCGATGTAGACCTTGTTGCAAGTTGTCAGGAGCGAGCTGAGTTCGTAGCGGTCCACGATGGCGCGGCACATTCGGGCCGTGTTCTCCATCAGGGAGGTTCCGCTGCACATGGCACCCATCGAGGCGTCGGAATCCGCTCCTGTGTAGGTGCTTCGCCAGTCGTAGTTACAGAAGACGATGGGATAGCGCGAGAGGTCGAGGTGCTGCCACATCATCTTGGTGTTCTTCACGATATAGTCGAAGATGGCGGAACGGTTGTTTGCAGCCATGTCCTCATCGAGGACGAAGTTGACGGCATAGGGGATGAGCACGGCCTTGAAGATGCTCTGGTCCCCGCTGGACCCTTCGTCGCGCAGGATGTTGTTGCCGCTGGTGCAACGGGTGCTTGAGAAGGCATAATTAATATATGTAAAGGCCAGCGACTTGTACTTGTTCTTCATCGTCGTCGATTCGTCTGTGACGTGATAGAGGATTCGGCAAGCCTCGCCGAAGGTGCCTTGCGTATAGGACAGAGGAGGTTCTTCCACACGTCCGTCGCTCTTGACGATTTTCTTGGAGGTGTAGGCATAGAGTTTCTTGGCGTACTCCAGATACTTTGCTGTGCCGTATTTCTGGTAGAGTTTGGCGGCTATGAGTGTGGCGGGAGATTGCGTGCAGGCATTAGGTCCGCTCCCTGCTTCCGTGTTCCATGGGAGTTTCAGGCCGCCAGTCTCCTCGTCTTCGGTGGCGCGCTTGATGATGTACTGGTCGAAGACTTGCTTGGCTGCCGTGAAGTACTTGGCTGTGCCAGTCGCTTCGCCCATGTGCAGGAGCGTGAGGGTTATCCAGCACATGTCGTCGGTATAGGGGTTTTCGAACATGCGGTAAGAGCCGTCCGAGGTGCTCGCACCGGCATAGTTGTTGGCCTTGTTGTTGTACCACGAGGTCATGTAGCTTCTGTACTTGTTGGCAAGCGAGTAGTCGAGGTTCTTGTGCCGCTCGTAGTTGTAGATGACGACGTCCATGGCGTGAGCCTGCGTCCAATAGGCGTTGAAGGCGTACTTCTTGTAACTGACATTGAAGTACCCCTTGTCCTTGACCATGAACGACTCGATGAAGGCATGGGTCATGGAGTCTGCCTTCGTCTCGAAGGTGTCCTGGTGTGTTTTTGTGACTTTGTTGTAGAGCGACCTGATGGCACTCGTCTGGGCATAGGTTCCCATCGTAGCCGTCATCAGGATCAGGAGCAAAAGTAATCTTTTTACCATGAACAAATGGGTTAGTCGTTTAGTCGTTTGGGGGATTTTTGGGGGATTAGGGATTAAGGATTAAAGATTAAAGTTTTGTTGTTTTGCCGCAGCCACCACTATCAGCCTTAATCCGTAATCCTTAATCTTTATTCTTAAATAATCAAAGGTTTGGTCGTTTGGGAGATTTTTGGGGGATTAGGGATTAAGGATTAAAGATTAAAGTTTTGTTGTTTTGCCGCAGCCATCGCTATCAGCCTTAATCCGTAATCCTTAATCTTAAATAATCAAAGGTTTGGTCGTTTGGGGAAAAGCCAGCAACCAGGGGTTACTGTCCTAAACCACTAAACGACCAAACAACTAATCCACCAGGGATATTACTTCTTCAGCAGGTCGCGAATCTCGGTGAGGAGCTTCTCTTCTGCAGTGGGTTCTGGAGCGGGAGCAGGAGCGGGTTCTTCCTCCTTCTTGCGGTTCAGAGCTGCGATGCCCTTCACCATGAAGAAGATACACAGGGCGATGATGAGGAAGTCCACCACGTTCTGGATGAACTGGCCGTACTTCAGCACAGCTGCACCTTCTCCGTCGCCGATCTTGAATGCCAGGTTGGCAAAGTCCACATTGCCCGTAGCCATGCCGATGAGGGGCATCAGGACATCGTCCACCAAGCTGCTGACAATCTTGCCGAAAGCACCGCCGATGATGACACCGACTGCCATATCCATCACATTACCCTTAAGCGCGAACGCCTTGAAATCTTGAATAAATGACATAGTAGAATAGATTTAAAAGTTTATAAATTGGAATTTTGATTTAGCAATTTCGTACTATTAAAGATTTTTTATAGGTTATCGAGTGCGAATTTAAAAAGATTTTCGTAATTTTGCAGCGCGAAAAAGAAAAAAAGTGAAGAAAAAGGTCATTTTTGTATCAATTTGCCTGCTTTTGGCACTAATTGTAGCGGCTTGCAAGTCGGCACACTACTGCAATTGCGGGTAAATCAATTGAAAATTGAAGATTGAAAATTGAAAAACAATTCTTAATTCTTAACTCTTAACTCTTAATTGACAATTTATAGTTCAAATTATTATAAACCCTTTTAATTAACACAAACACAATGGCAAACGTAAAAGTTGCAATTAACGGTTTCGGCCGTATCGGTCGCCTCGCTTTCCGTCAGATGTTCGAGGCTGAAGGTTATGAAGTAGTCGCTATCAACGACCTGACCAGCCCCAAGATGCTGGCTCACCTCCTCAAGTACGACACCGCTCAGGGCGGTTTCTGCGGCAAGTTCGGCGAGAACAAGCACACCGTGGAGGCTACTGACAACTCCATCATCGTGGACGGCAAGGAGATCACCATCTATGCAGTGCCCAACGCAGCTGAGCTCCCCTGGGGCCAGATCGGTGTTGACGTAGTTCTGGAGTGCACAGGTTTCTATACAAGCAAGGAGAAGGCTTCTGCTCACATCCAGGCTGGTGCCAAGAAGGTAGTCATCTCTGCTCCTGCAGGCAACGACCTCCCCACCATCGTCTACAACGTGAACCACAAGACCCTCAAGAAGGAAGATACAGTCATCAGCGCAGCCAGCTGCACCACAAACTGCCTCGC
>JAGCFN010000239.1 GCA_017650085.1 Bacteroidaceae bacterium
CTGAAGGCCAACACGGGCTTCGACTTTGTATAGTAACCAAGCATGGATACTTCGATGTTGCCTCGGCCGCTGGCAGAGAAGGTGAACATCCCCAACGAGTCAGTCTTTGTGCTCTTCATCGAATAACCGTAGTCTCCAAAACGCTGAGTGTGTTTCACCATAGCATCTGGCAATGCTTCCTTTGTCTCGGCATCCACCACACGTCCCTTGACGATGTCCGCCATAGCCTCTGTTTGCGTGCTTACAATAAGGCACAGCAGTAGCAGGATGCGGAGGCTTCCGCATCGAAAACAGTTCTTTTTCATAAGATTATTGTTTAGTAGTTTGCTATCAACTGATCGAGAGTCATGCTTGGGTCAGTCACCCCGAAACCTTCCTTCTTCAGTTTCTGTTTGCGGTGCTGCACGGCAGAGACGGAGATGACGTAGATGGCAGAAAGGGCTGTGTTTGATAGCCGCAGCCGTGTGAGCATGCAAAGCCGGATGTCATCCTCGCTGAACTGCGGGAACTGCGCTCGCAGGCGGCTGACGAACCCTCCGTCCATCGTGTCCAACGTCATCTCTATCTCGCGCCAGTTGCGCGCATTGATGATGGTGCGCTTGCCTGCCGTAGGCTCCAGCATGTCGAGTATCTCGCTCTTGTCCATGATGTGACCGCGCAGCATGGCAATCACGGCATCCTTCTGGCGCAGACGTTCAGCCAGCTGCTCCGCCTCGCGCCGGTGGCTCTCGCGCTCTTGTTCGTGACGTTGCCCAACCCTATTGCGCCAGTTCCAAAAGAGGAGGATGAGGACGAGCACTGCCAGCACCAGCATGACGATGACAGCCGTCATAAGCCTTCGCTGCAGCATGGCCGACTTCTTCACGTAGCCTGGCGCAAGGTATGTGTCGCGGTTGACGGCGAAGTCTTGCTCTACTAGTTCCTTCTCGCTTTCATACGAAGGACGCCAATGTTTCGCAGTGTCATTTTTGTGCTCCTGCTGCATTTCTTCATAAAGGCCGACATATATTTCGACTTCCCCGACTAAATGGTTTTTGTCTATGCGCAGAAACATCGTATATACGAAGTCGGCAGGAGGCAATGCCCAAAGGGAATCCAGACCCTGATAGATGGAGTCATTGACAAGTGGCGATGACGGTTCTTCGCGATGTCTGGCCGCAATGGCAGTGATGCGTTCCAGAGAAGCAAAATGATGAAGGTCGAAAGGAGAATAATGGAGTACAGAGAAGCCATAGTCATTGAGCATCGTCAGCAGCCAGCGCGGCTGGTTGGGCGACAGGCGATAGTGCTCCAATGCATGGTGCAGACTCAACACGGATTGGATAGCGTTGGCATGAGAAAGATACAAATGATTGACAAACTTGCTATAGACACGGTAGGCAAGAGAATGGTCTGCCGTGGCTTCGGCACAATGGATGGCCAGATAGGAGAGTCGGGCACTTTGCGTAAGCTGAAGTTTGTCACGTTGGTAGCGACTCAACATGAAGCAGATGCGTCCGAAGCGGCGCAAGGCATCCTTATCATCGCTTGTGCCACCAAGACTCTCGTGTTCATAATAACGATACACGCGCATGAGGGTGCTGTCATCGGGAAAGGTTTCCTCGTCTGCTTTCTGGCTGGCCTTTTCGCGCATAAAGCGCCATTTCTCTGCATCTGATAAAAGGCAAGAGGCGGTGTCGGCATTGCCTAGATACCATTGTTCTTCAAAAACCATAGCACCCAGGAGGTCATACAGCATCCGCGAACTTTCCGTCAGCCGCATCGTATCGACCTGCTCCAGCAGTCGTTCCGTGCTGTCCGCATCCGTGAACACCATGTCTTCAGCCGCACGGAGCAAGCGCTTCTGCGGCAAGTCTCGCAAGCTCCATCCGATGCCGCCCGCAAAGGCCAGCACCAGCACAGCAACGATGATTCCAATTGTCTTCCTTTTCATGACTTTTTTGTTTTGTCGCTGCAAAGGTACGGCAATTCTTTTGCCTCCACAAGAGAAAAGGATGGAAATCGCTATTCCACCAATTACGCTGTGATAATCAAATCGTTTCACAGTTCTTTTCCATCCTCTTTCCATCCTGTGAGGTGGAATACTCTTCTATAAATGACAAAAATAACAAAAAGTGAAGCCGCTTTGTCCATATAAGTCAAAGCGGCTTCGTTATTTTGACAGAAGCAAAAACGTTATAGGTTTGATTTCAGCTTGTGACGCTTGTGCTTCTTAAGATATTGAATAAGGTCTAATGGGCGGTCGCTTTGAATGACGGCACCGCCTCTGTCCAATATCCAGCCCCAGCTTTCGTCTGGCTCACCCAGTTCTACAGCACGGTCATCATCGTGTCCGTCACAAAGGCTGGCCCAAATGCTGTTGAGCCATATCTTGATGCCTGCATCACGCAGCTTTTGAAGCAAGCGACCTACTTTTTCGTCATACTTGCCGATGCAACATTCTATGGCGACGGGATGGATGCTGATGAACTCGTCGAGAGTCTTTTCTGCATTCGCGTCGTTCAGGTTCACGATGGGCATGTAGATGACTTTGTCAAGTATCGCGCCGTTCTCGCGCTTCACCTTGTCGATGGAGTTGCTTGACTTGATGATGACTTGGTTTGTGGTGCCTGTCTTCTCCATCAGTTCGTACACTTGCTGGAAGTAGTCGTAGCCCTTGTCGATGTTGATGAGGATTTTCCCTTTACAAAGGACGAGTACTTCTTCAAGCGTAGGGATGTGGTTGCGGGTGATGGATGCATTGTGCTGGGGACGAAGACGCAGTTTCTGTATCTCGTCGTAAGTCAAGTCAGCCACCTTGCCTTTCCCGTTGGTACAGCGGTCAACTGTTGGGTCGTGCATCAATATAAGTTTGCCGTCTTTGGTGCGCCGTACATCAATCTCAATCATGTCGATGCCCATATCGATACAGCTTTGGAAGGCAGGAATGGAATTCTCGGGATGGTTGCGCCAATCGCCCCGATGTGCTACGACGGTAACGTACTTGGGATTGCGGAAAAGGTTGTCACGCAGTACATCTGATTTGTCCTTCGACAGAACGTTCAAGGACACGATGGTCAGGACGACCAAAAGAAGATTTCTTTTCATGGGAGTTTCTTTATTTGCTTCACTTTACTTCGCCATTCGTAGCCTGTTTGATGGTGAGAGGAACATAAACCATATTGAAAATGTAGGGTTCCTCTTCGTAGAAGAAAGCAATACGACCGTCTTTCTGAAGGCACATAGTCGAGTAAGCGGAACGTTTGTTGGTGACTTGCAAGCCCAGCTTCCAACCCTCTGCAAACTCGGCAGTTGTGTACTTCTTGCCTTCCTCGAGGACCTTATAATAAATGCTCACGTCTGCTCGAGTATTGGCTTTCGGAAGACTTTGAAGGGCGACAGTACAGCGTTTGCCGTTTGATGTAAGTTTTCCCTTAACGATGAGAATCTCGCCATTGCAACTGTTGGCACCGACCTTGATTCCAGTCGGCACATCATGACTATTGACAGGTGTGTCCCAAGAACCTTCAGTAACACTTCCTTCAGCAAAAGTCCAGATGTTGAATGTGCGCCCATACCACTTTCTGCCGCTCAATACGATTTGACCTGAAGGCAATTCCTCCACTTTCGGCTCATCGCTATCTGGAGCGCATTGGAACGAGGCATCTCCACCCAAAAGCTGCCAATTCATACCCATGTCATCGCTGTAAACGACATACGCACCCTTCACTCCTGTGCCCCGCAAAAGCAGGGCGGCATAGAGGCGATAGTATTGTCCGACTTTCGTCAAACGACTCTGCAAGATTTTTCCGCTGCCAAAGAAGCCTGCCCACACAAAAACGCCCGTTCCATCGTCAGTTTCCTTTTGCTGGAACATCGCGCCAGCCTTTCCCCAGAACTGTGTCGTGATGTCTTCCGGGGCACTCCAAGTATGTCCGCCATCCGTGGTAATCTGCCTAGCAATGAAGGGCCGATGCGTGGCTGTGCCGTATGAATAGATGCATTTCCCACTGACTGTAATGAGTACTCCTCTGCCACTTTCTCTGTCCAAGCAAAGTGCCGGATCGCCAAAACCTACGCCAAAGACATTCTCATTTCCGCCCATTCCATCGGCAATTTTAGTCTCTTCCGACCATTTCTTGCCGTTATTCTTGGAGATTCGCATCACCTGATCGACCTCGCCAAAACCGATGTCTGTGCCACAAACGCGGTAGTCATAGATAGCAACCAACTCGCCCTTGTTGTTTTTGGCAATAGAAGGGATGCGATAGACATCGCGAGTACTGTCGTTACTATATGCCAAGATTTGCTTTTCAGGACGCTGTTTTGTCTGAATTTCAGTGGCTTCCGTTGTTCCATCAACATAAGAAAAAGGTGATGCTAACACATTTATCGGCAAAAGCAGAAGCAGAACGAGAAACTTCATACAACAGTCTTTGTCGCAACCATCGCAGCAACTGCACTTCTTATCGCTCTTCAGATAATGGTACAAAACATAGCCTGCAACAGCAATTACGACGAGAAGAAGGATGATACTCTGAATGTTCATAGTCATAGCATTAATATAATAAGGTGTACAAGGAATGCCACAATCCAAGCGATACAACATTGTCCCAACATGATAAACAGCATCCAACGAGTGCCAAGCTCACGTCGAACAGTTGCCATCGTTGCCATGCAAGGTGTATAGAGCAGGCAAAAGACGAGCAGAGTGAAGGCCACGCCAGGCGTGAAGACACTTGTAATGGCCACTCCTGCAAAGAGAGTGCTGAGCGTGCTCACTACCACTTCCTTCGCCAAAAGGCCGCTCACGAGTGACGTTACCACCCTCCAATCGCCACAACCGAGTGGTTCGAAGATGGGGGCGGCAAGGCTTGAGATTTGCGCCAACATACTTCTGGAAGCCTCTTCGGCAGGCACCATTTGAAGGTGGAAATCGAAAGTCTGCAAAAGCCAAATGACGATGCTGGCAAGGAAGATAACTGTGAAGGCCCTATTGAGGAAATCCTTCGCTTTGTCCCACA
>JAGCFN010000240.1 GCA_017650085.1 Bacteroidaceae bacterium
ATGATTCCTGCTTTTTCCAGAATGGGAATGATGCGGCTTGCAAGCCTGCGTTTTTTCTTGTCTTTCTCGGCATAATAGGCGTTGTGCAGTTCGATGAGATTGCGGCTCAGCAGCAACTTGTCCATCATTGGGTCGTCAAACCTCTTAATGTCGAAGTGCCCTTTCTCATTGGCTCCGGAGGTAATGAGGTAGCAGACTTTGTTCTTGAGTAGCTTGTTTGCAGACACGGCACCCTCGATGCCTCCTGCTACTGCGGCCCCAGCCATGCCAAATAATATTCCTGCTGCCAAAGCAGCTCCAGCAGCTTCAGATTGCTCATTTTGAGCTTCCTTGCCTGCCAATATGCCCGTAAGCAGCAGGTTGTGCTCTCCGATTCGAGCGGCTTTGCAGTAGCCTTTGCCCAGCTTCGTCTTTTCGAATCGCAGGTTGCGACTGTTCACATAGAGCGTGTCGGCTTGCATCACAACGAAGGCCGTATTAAGGAGCCTGTCGGTATATTCGTCTCCAGTCTTCAGCTTGTAATTGCTGACGCCCCACATAATCTGGTGTCCTTTGCTGTGAATGGTGCAATAGACGGTGTCCAAGTCAATCCATTTGTCAGCGAGGAAGTCCTCGTAGGACTTGCAGTATTGGCATTTGCCGCATACAGAAACGGTCGCCATAAGCAGCAGAGCCAAAGTCAGAACTGTCTGTTTCATAAATCGTTGCAAGTTCGTCTTATTCCTCTACGATACCTTTTCTCTTCTTCGTCAAAACCTGCTCCTCGACTTCCATAGTGGAGAGAGCATCCATGAAGCCTTCGAAGATTTCCTGGGTGCGGTCCACCGTCTTCCTGCGGAACTTGCCGCTGCGAGGATAGAGCTTCGTGCCTTTCTTGTTGACAGCCACCTTGTCAGTAATCCACTCCTCGGCTTTGTAGGGAATGCCATTCTTGCCTTCCATATTCTCATTATAGTAATATGAGATTTGTGTGATGGTAAGGCTGACCTTATTTCCTTTGACGTTGGCACTCAGCAGATAGCGGAAACGTGTGCGGTCAAGCTGAAGGAACGTCACTTTGTTGAAGATCATGTATTCCTCGATGCGGGCCACAATGTTGCCTTGCACTTTCTCTTCGGAGATGATGCGAGTGTAGGGCAGCGACGGGTCGTGGATGGCGTTGCCGATCAAAGAGTTCTTGATGTAGGCAAGCATGATGTCGTAGATCTGCTGCTCGTTCTTGTCTGTGACGCTAAAGGCCTTTTGGAAGGTGACGACACCATCCACTTCGGGAACTGCGCCAAGCAGATACTTGGGATCTTTCATGTAATCTCTCTTTCCTGCCATAAGGAAGAGAGGCAAGCACAGAAGTGCTGCGAAAAGAATGCTCTTTTTCATTGTATGTGTGTTTAGTTTCTATTCGTATCTTATTGCCTCGATCGGGTCCATGAGTGCTGCCTTCCTGGCAGGAACGTAGCCAAAGAAGATGCCGATGAAGGCACAGATGCAGAAGCTGAGGCCCACGCTCCAGAACGGAACGCTGCTGGGCATCATCAGTACATCTCTTGCCAACCAGCTGCCAGCATACCCTAGAGCCACGCCAAGCAAGGCTCCCGTCAGCGATATCATGACACTTTCGATGAGGAACTGACTCATGATGTCGATACCTCTTGCACCTACACTCATGCGGAGTCCAATCTCTTTTGTCCGCTCAGTTACACTCACCAACATGATGTTCATGATGCCGATACCAGCCACCAGAAGCGAGAAGGCAGCTGCCACAACAAGTATGAGGGTGATGGTGTCCATTGTGGTGGACATCGTTTCCATCCATTCTGCTTGGGACCGAATGGTAAAGTCGTCTTCTGCATCGTCCTTGAGTTTGTGGTTGCGTCGCAGTATCTGTGTCACTTCTTCAATGGCGTCGTCGCTCAATTCTTCTGCCAAAGCACTCATCACGATACTGCCAAAGAAGGTTTGGGCGGCAATGCGTTTCATGACTGTAGTGTAGGGCGCAATCATTACATTGTCCTGATCCATGCCCCAGTTATTGTAGCCTTTCGACTTCAGCACGCCCACAATGCGGAAAGGTATGCTTTTGAAGCGGATGACCTTGCCCACGCAATCGGCATCTTCGCTGCCGAATAGTTCCTTGACAATCGTGGTTCCCACTACGCAGACCTTGGCGCTCTTCATCACATCTTCTTCCGTGAAGCAGTCGCCACTCTTGATATCCCAGAGCTTGATGGTCATGTAGTCGGGACTCTCGCCGTACATCGTACTGTTTGTATTCTTGGAGCCATAGATGACTTGGCCGCCGCTGGTCACTTCCGGACTGACGTGAGTGATGAGGGTTGCCTCGTTCAGGATGCTCTCGTAGTCAGCCTGCTTGAGTGTCTGCATAGCTGAGGGGTCCAGTCGGACACCACCTCGCATCTCGCCGCCAGGTCGTATGGTAAGCAGGTTGGTGCCCATCTTGCTCAGGTCTTCGCGGATGCTTTGCTTCGAGCCCTGTCCGATAGCCATCATGATGATGACTGCCGCCACACCGATGATGATGCCAAGCATGCTCAGGAAAGAGCGGAACTTGTTGCTCATGATGGCAGTCATGGCCACTTTCAATAGGTTGGTTATGCTCATGTTAATCGTCGTTATTGTTAGGCAATGCAGCCAATGCTTCTCTGGCATCGAGAATATGGGGATTCTCAGTGTCGTCGCATATCTTACCGTCGCTCAGTTTGATATTGCGGCTGCTGTATTGTGCTATCTCAGGGTTGTGGGTTACGAAGATAATGGTGCGTCCTTGGCGATGCAACTCTTGGAAGAGGCACAGAATCTCGAACGAGGTATGTGTGTCGAGGTTACCTGTCGCTTCGTCGGCTAGGATGACGGCTGGGTTGTTGACCAAAGCTCTTGCAATGGCTACTCGCTGCATCTGTCCGCCAGACATCTGATTGCTCTTATGGTCGAGTCGGTCCCCAAGCCCAACTGACTGCAGCGCCTTGATGGCTGCTTCTCTACGCTGTCTTGCATTGTACGTTTTGTTGTACATCAAGGGCAACTCTACGTTTTCGACGGCAGTCGTTTTAGCAAGCAAGTTGTAGTTCTGGAAGATGAATCCTATCTTGCGATTGCGGAGGATGGCTCGTTCGCTGCGTCTCATCTTGCGGACAGGAACGCCGTCCAGGATGTATTCGCCGCTGGTAGGTGTGTCGAGGCAGCCAAGCTGGTTGAGCAGCGTGCTCTTTCCTGAGCCCGAAGTACCCATGATGGTGACGAACTCGCCTTCGTGTATCTTGAAGCTGACACCTCGAAGCGCCTTCACCACCTCGCTGCCTACATGGAAGTCGCGACGGACGTCCTGCAGTTCGATGACTACCTTTCTCTCGTTCTTCTCCATTATTGCTTTTTCTTGTCTTTGTCCTTATCTTGGTTCCTGTTCCTGGGTTTAGGCATGAAGGGGTTGCTGTTCTGCTGCTGTCCCTCTTCCTCCAGGATATTGCTTTCCACGTCTGTGATAATCTTTGTGCCAGCAGTCAGACCGCCTGTCACTTGTGTCAAAGTGCCGTTTGTAACGCCTGTCTGAATGGCGATGGCTTTGAGGTTAGGTCCTTCCTTTGTCCAAACCTTTACAGGACTCTCGACGTCGGTAATCGTTTCGCCTTCGTTGAGCATTGCCTCGCTTGGCTTGAAGCGGAGGGCCTTGTTGGGAATAGCGAGCACGCCAGGCATTTCCAGTGTGTAGATATTGACGTTTGCCGTAAGACCTGGTTTGAGCTTGAGGTCTTGATTGGGAGCGCTGATGACAACTTCGTAAGTCACGACATTGCTCTCTGTCGTGGGTTGCTGACGGACTTGGGTAACAGCGCCTTCGAAGGTGTCGTTGGGGAAGGCATCAACAGTAAAGCTGACGCGCTGTCCTTCCTTCACCTCACCTATGTCTGCCTCGTCCACATCGGCAATGACTCGCATGTCAGTCAAGTCCTTTGCTATCGTGAAGAGGGTAGGTGTATTGAAACTCGAAGCGACGGTTTGCCCTTCTTCCACTTCCTTCTTCAGCACGACGCCATCGATAGGACTGGTGATGGTGGCATAACCCAGATTGGTCTGTGCCTTCTTCACGCTTTCTCTCTGATGCGTTACGGTTTGCTGTGCCTTGATGTATGAAAGGCGAGCCTGCTCATAGTCATTAGCGGAAATGAGTCCTTTGTCGTAGAGAGCCTTGAAGCGTTCGTAGTTTGTCTTCTGATAGTCGAGTTCGCTTTGTGAGCTCTTCAAGTTGGCTTGGGCACTACTCAACTCGCTGATAAGGTTGGTGCGGTCAAGCTCGGCAATGATTTGGCCAGCCTTTACCTCGCTGTTATAGTCAACATAGAGCTTGCTGACAATACCGCTGACCTGCGTGCCGACATCGACACTCGTTACAGGTTCGATGGTACCCGTTGCCGTTACACTTGTGACGACGTCCTGTACTGTTGCTTCTGCCTCGATATAGGTGAAGTCTATCTTCTTGCCGCAACTGCTCACGATGGCTGTCGCTACAATCAGCATTGCTGCTTTGATGAATGTTTGATGTTTCATCTTATAATATATATAATGTGTATTTACAATTCAATCTTTTCTCCTGTGTAGAACTTAAGGAGTTGTATGTTGAGCAGAGCTGTATATTTGCTTTGCAGCAGATCTTGCTCGGCGCTGATGACATTGTCGCGGCCTTGCAGCACATCGACGGTGTTCTTCAGTCCATTATGAAACTGCTCGTTAAGCAATTCGTAGCTTGCTTCCTGACTTTTGACGCGAGCTTTGGCAGCGAGGTAGTTCTGCTGACCGCTGTTGGCATTGAGCCAGTACTGTTCGATGGTGCTTGAGAGGGCGTTCTTCTTGTCTTGCAGGTCGAGCTTGGAAGAGAGTTGTTGCAGTTTGGCATTCTTGACGTTCGACATATTGCGACGGTTGTCGAAGATAGGCACACTGAAGTTAAGGCCGGCACTCATGTTAAGATTGGTCTTCATTTGTTCTCCCCAACCATTCTTGCTACCTGTTGAGTGGTTGCTTCCGAGGCTTGCACTTGCTCCGATGGTTGGATAGAAACCACGTTTCGCGATATCAAGTTGCATATTGGCAGCTTCGATGCTGAGCTCGGCACTCTTTATCTCAGGACGTTTCTCCAAGGCTTTTGCATAAGCCTCTTGAGCGCTTGGCACAAGAGCAAGCACCTGTTCGTCGGATGGGATGTTGCCAGCCACATCAAAAGGTGTGTTGAGGTCAAGCTCGAGGAGTGCTTTGAGCTGGCGTATGTAGTTGGCAAGTTGCGTCTCGCTGTTGACGACGGAATACTGAGCACTGCTCAGCTGTGCCTCGAGTTGCACGACATCTGCCTTTGCCATCTGTCCTTGATTCATCATCTCCACGCCTCTGTCGTACTGGCTTTGAGCGGTAGTGAGGAGCAGTTCGTTGACCCTTTTGGCTTCCTTCGTATACATGATTTGCACGTAGAGTTGTGCAATCTGTTCTTGAATGGTAAGCTCGCTTTGCTCTGTTGTTAGAGCGGTGATACGGTTCTCCAGTTCCTGAGCCTTGATGTTCTTGTAGTTGATGCCGCCGTTCCAAAGCGTGACATTAGCATTCAAGCCGTAAGTGCCTTGATAAGTAACGTTGCTGCGAGTACTCGTCACTTGGTCGCCTTGCACAATATTGATGACTTCTGTGAACGGGCGATAGCCTACACCTTGGTTTGTGCTGAAGTTCAGGCTTGGGAAGAGTGCGCCCTTGTCTTGCCAGAGGCTCACTTCGCCTCGCTCCTCGCTGATGCGATTCTTCTGAACCTGGATGTTGTGCTTCAACGCATAGTCCAGGCAGTCCTGCAGCGTCCATGCTTGTTGGGCAGAAGCACTCCCTGCGAAAAGCATCAAAAGGATTAATAATTTGATTTTCATATCTTTAATCTTTCATTTTCTCGTTTCTCATTCTGATCTCTTTGAAAGTGTGTCGTCGTTCTCCATAGTATTCCCAAAGCAGATTCAAGGGCGAGAGTATCTGCTCGTTTGGCACGATGGTTGCTGCCAGGTTTTTGTCCCTGTCTTCCTTGAAGTCCTTTTGTATCCGACGGAAGTCGAGATGTGCCTTTATGACAGCCTTGCAAGCAGCCCAATGCCCTCCTACAAGGAAGTGCAAAGCCGCTGCCGCATCGAGCAAACGACGCCAATGCATCACTTTGCTGAACTTTTTCTTTGGCATGTTTTTGTAGAGGAGCAGCAGGTTGTTGCGGAAGTTGAGATAAGCCTTTCGGGGACTTTCCTTCGGCAAGGTTCCTCCTCCAACGTGATAAACCACGCTCTCGGGAATGCAGACAATCTTGTAACCACGACTCCTAAGCCGCCAGCAAAGGTCAATCTCCTCCTGATGAGCGAAGAAGCGTGCATCAAGTCCTCCTGCTTCCAGATAGACATTTCGGCGGATGAGCAGGGCGGCTCCTGTTGCCCAAGCCACGGAAGCGATGGTGTCGTATTGCCCTTCGTCGCGCTCTACGGTGCCAAGGATGCGGCCTCGGCAGAAGGGGAATCCCAACTTGTCGATGTAGCCGCCACAAGCTCCGGCGTATTCCAGCATTTCTGGGGCCCACTCGCATCGTATCTTTGGCTGGCAGGCAACCACTTCTGGGTGTGCTTCCATATAGTCGAGCATCGGCCTGAGCCAACCTTCTTCCACGCGAACATCGCTGTTGAGCAACAGGCAGAGGTCGCATTCAACCTGACTGATTGCCTTGTTGTATCCTTCGGCAAAGCCATAGTTGTGGTCGAAGACGAGAGTGCGTATGTTGGGGAATTGTTCAGCCAGAAGTTTGAGTGAGCCGTCACTGCTGCCATTGTCGGCCACAACGACCTCTGCCTCGGGCGAGTGCTCGATGACAGAAGGCAGGAAACGACGCAGCATTTCCTCACCATTCCAATTCAGTATGACGATGCTCAGTTTCATTCTATTTCTCCAATCAGAGCGTCTCCCTTTTCGTTCCATTCGCCAAGGCGAACCTGAACGATTGTGTTGTCAAGCCCCGTGCCCTTCAATTCCTGACTCTTGACTTCCACTTTGATGTAGTTGTCGGTGAATCCGTGCATTAAGCCGGCATTTTTGCTGTGTTCGAGCAGGACAGGGCGTGTTTGTCCTTTATATATACTATAATGTGTATGCAGTTTCTTGTCGCTGAGTTTCAGGACTTGCTGGCTGCGTTCGTGTTTCTGTTTTGGCGATACGATGCCAGGGATCTGCAGAGCCTTTGTGCCAGGACGTTCGCTGTAGCTGAACACATGGTATTGGCTGACGGGCAACGCTTCCATGAAGTTCAGGGCTTCGGCAAACAGTTCGTCTGTCTCTCCACGCATACCCACGATGACGTCTACGCCGATGAATGCATCGGGGATGTATTTCCTGACCTCTTCTATCTTCTGGGCGAAGAACTTCGTGTCGTAGCGCCGATGCATCAACCGTAGCACTTCGTCGCTGCCGCTTTGAAGCGGAATATGGAAGTGCGGCATGAAGGCTCGGCTCTGACTACAGAAGCTAATGACCTCTTCCGTCAACAGGTTGGGCTCGATGCTGCTGATGCGATAGCGCTGGATGCCTTCCACCTTGTCGAGGGCATGGAGCAAGTCGATGAACCGTTCGCCTGTTGTCTTTCCGAAGTCTCCGATGTTGACGCCTGTCAGCACAATCTCCTTGCCGCCTTGCTGAGCCGTCTCTTCTGCTTGCTTTACCAGCGAAGCGATGCTACCGTTGCGGCTTCTCCCCCTTGCAAAGGGAATGGTGCAGTAAGTGCAGAAGTAGTCGCATCCGTCCTGAACCTTCAGGAAGAACCGCGTCCTTTCGCCTCGAGCACAAGCAGGAACGAAAGTCTGGGTCTTCGGATTCGCGGATTCGCGGACCTTTGTGGCATTGGCTTTGAGCAGTTCCGCAATTCCGTGGTTCCGCAACTCCTCCTTTCCCACCACCAGATCCACGCCTTCCAGCGCAGCCACTTGGTCGGGTTTGAGCTGCGCATAGCAGCCCGTCACCACCATTAGTGCATCCGGGTGTTTGCGGTGCAGTCGGCTGATGGCTTGTCTGCTTTTGCTG
>JAGCFN010000026.1 GCA_017650085.1 Bacteroidaceae bacterium
ACTAATTAATAATTAATATATTATATAAAGGAAATGAAATTGTATACCTCGAAATATCTTACTGATATACTGTTATACTGATATACTGAAATTGCAATCAGTAGTATGTTTCATCTAAAAAGCAGATTTACAATGAGATACGACATTGGTAAGGCTGCTGCTCTCAGGATTTCCTGCTTCAAAATGTGACAAATAACTCCCAAATAAGCCTCTTTCAGGCCCCGAAACATGTACTGAACCCCCTCGTTCCGATGCTTTTCCCTCTATTTGGCGCATCTTTCCTCGCCGCAAAAATTCAAACAAAGGGCCTCTTTCGGATGGTTTTTTGCACAAAACAGGCCTTTCAACACGCGAAAACGGCACTCGTGGCACGTCAATTGTCACAAAAAAGCACGTTAAACTGTCCATTGCAGCACGTTAACTGTCACAACTAAGCACGTTAAAATGGCCAACAACACACGTGTAATTGGCATACTTCACACGTGTTGTTTGCATTTTACACACGTGTCGTTTGCCATTTACTTGTTGACACTTTGCCAAGCATGAACGCTCTTATTTCTATTAATAAAGGTTAAAATCCGGCCAAATACGTCATCTTTTTAGGGTTTTCTGTGTTTTGAACGCCATTTCCCCATACTTTTGCAGCAGAAACTGGTCGTTTAGGGAATCAGTCGTTTAGTCGTTTAGGGATATTACCAGCGTCTATAACTAACTTTCCCAAACCACTAAACGAACAATAATGAAAACGAACAACAGACGAGAGGCTATCCTCAGCAAGACGGAGTACGACATCATGTCCATCATCTGGGACATCAACCGCTCCGTCTCCGCACGCGAGATTTACGATCTGCTCGACCCCAAGCCTGCCTACACGACACTCGCCACAGAGATGCGGATGCTCTACGAGAAGGGCTTTGTCGATTATTTCAAGAAGGACGGCGAGGGCAAGACGCACTACTACATCGCCAAGATTGGCAAGGGAGAATACGTTCGCAAGGCCATGCACGACGTGAAGAAAACCTTCTTCGGCGGCAACCTGCGCTCCATGCTCAGCTTCTTCATCCGCGAAGAGGAATTGTCCGAGGAAGAACTCATCAACTTCCTGCACGAGCTGGAGGAACAACTTACAGTTCATAGTTCATAGTCCATAGTCCATAGTTGATTTACTTCGAGCTAAAGCAAATTCTTCATTCTTCATTCTTCATTTTATTCACCATGTCCGCTTTCCTCATCTACGCCATCAAGTCGGCCATTCTGTTGACTTTGCTTTTCGTGCCGGGCATCTTCCTGATGTTCAAGGAGAAGATGTTCCGCTTCAACAGGATGACGCTCCTCGCCATATTGGTGCTGAGCCTCGTG
Source organism: Bacteroidaceae bacterium (assembly GCA_017650085.1). GTDB lineage: Bacteria > Bacteroidota > Bacteroidia > Bacteroidales > Bacteroidaceae > Physcousia. The sequence goes on from JAGCFN010000026.1 coordinate 1,360, forward strand.
TTGCCGCTCTGCAACTTCTCGCGTCTCTCGATGGACAACATGTCCGCCGTGCAAGCCATCGAACAAGGTCTGATACAGGCTGGCATTCCTGTGGAGATGTCAAGCGGAAGCCTCCCCCCGGGGAAGTTTGATGGGAGCCGCTCTTTCCCCTGGTTTTACGTCGTCAGCATTCTCTACGGGATTGGCGTGATGACAATTCTCTGCATTCGACTTAGGGAAGTGCTTTCGATGGGCCGCATCATCCGTCGCGGAAGCATCTGGGCGAAAGAGGACGACGGCATTCGCATCTATTGCCACGCAGAAAATATCGCTCCCTTCTCTTGGCTGCGGAACATCGTCATCAGCGAAGCCGACTACAAAGAGAACGGACGCGAGATTATCCTGCACGAGAAGGCTCACATCCTCTACCATCACTCCCTGGACATCCTTCTGCTCACGCTGGTCGAGGCCGTGCAATGGTGGAATCCCTTCGTCTATCTGCTGGGCATGTACCTTCGCGACGTACACGAGTACGAAGCCGACGACTACGTCCTTCGTCAGGGCATCTCCTGCCACGCCTATTCCGAATTAGTCATAAGGAAAGCTGTAGGCGCCAACAGCTACACCTTCGCTAATAATTTCAATCACAGTTTAACTAAAAAGCGAATCAGTATGATGCTAAAGACAAATTCCAAGCGGAGCCGACGTAGCCGCGTGCTTTACGTCCTCCCCATGATTGCATTGGCGCTGAGTGCCTTTGCCACGCCAGAGTTCAAGACGGCAAGCAACCTTATCGAACAGACAGTCAACGCCAGCAGCAATATCTTCACGCTAAAGGGAACAGTTCCCAACGAACTGAATGTAAATCATCTCCTTGTATATGTCAACCGCTATGGTCAGACCGAGATGCCTAAACCCATAGATTCCATATATGTAAAGGATGGCAAATTCGAGTTCTCGGAAGAATTTGACCAACCCTATTCCGGAATGCTGCGAGCCGTTAAGAAAGACGGCACATTAGGAGAATATTTTATGGAGTTCTTCTTCGTGCCTGGCGAAGTCTGCAAAATCGATGTCAAGGGCGAAGGCTTGAATGAGTTTGTCCTGAGCGGCAGTAAATTCTATCGCGACTGGGAAGCTTTCGGACAGTTCTACAATAAAACCAAAAAGAAGGCATTGGCTCCGGAAGGTGAAGGCGATAAAGAATACCTCGCTTCTTTGGCTGAATATAATCGCAAGCACAAAGGCGAAGAAGGCTCTCTCATGTATCAGTGCATGTGGCTTGCAAACTCCAACATGAACTTCTCGATCTTCGACGACATCGCGGGCGGTCGCTTCAAGCGTTACATCCAGCATCGCAAGATTCAGTACAACAAGGAGACTGTCATCGACATCCACATCGACAGCGAGGACAAGCTCTCCTGCGGCATCAATCATGCCAAGCCGGAACCCATCAATCCCAAAGACCTGATGGAACTGCTCAGCAAGTATAGCGGCGAGCCTACCGTCATCAACTTCTCCTCGGAGAAGGAACTTGACCACATGGAACACGTTATAAGGGAAGCCTCACGAAAGAACAACATGCTGAGGATAAACTACGAAGTCAAGCCTAAGGGAAACTGAAAGATTCTTCAGACTTTAACAAGAATGCTCCTACGTTTCATGCGTTGGAGCATTTTTTGTGACTTTCTTTCGTGCCAAACATTTGCTCTTTGCAAATAATTCACTATCTTTGTACTCGCAAAACAGAACCTTACTGATGACATGAGAAAACACATCTTTCTATATCTTTTGTTCTCCCTCGTCTGTGGGCTTTCCATCGGACAGAACAGCATCATCGTCACCCCGGCAGGCAAGATGGAGCGGGCCGTCTCGGGGCACTTCGCAGGCCTTGTCGACGGCAAGCTCCAAACCTGGGGCGGCTGCAACTTCCCCGATGTTCCTTGTGCCGATGGTGGACAGAAGGTGTTCTATCCAAAGGCTTATGGCGCAAGCGTGGCTGTGCCAGGCGAAACAATTTATATCGGAGGTATGGACGAGAATGGGTCTGACGCTTCCGTCAGCCCCGAAAACCTTCCACCTTTACCCAAGCCTCTCGACAACTTTGCCGCCTGTTTTGGTGTGGACAGAATCTTCGTGGCAGGCGGTCAGACAAACGGTGTGCCCAACAAGGACGTCTATGCCCTCGATTGGCCCAACGGAAAAGAATGGGTGAAGATAGCAACCCTACCCGACGAAGGCCGCTTGCAACCCTGCCTGGCTGTGCAGAATGCACCAGAAGGGAAAGCGTTGTATATATTTGGAGGATACACAGCCCCCTCAAAGCCTCAGACCCCCCAACCCTCTTTAGGGGGAGTTGTTTACACCAAAGGTCTGAAGCTTAATCTAAAGACTCTTGAGTGGCAAGAGACTTCCGCCTCCGTTCTCCCCCTAAAGGGGGACGGGGGGTCTGTCTCTCTTGTCGGCTCCTGCTGCACTCCCTGCGGCTACAGCCACATCCTCTTCTTCGGAGGCGTGAACTACGACATCTTCCTCTCTGCCATTCAGGGCAAGCAGGACGACCAATACCTTCGTCATGAGCCGTCGTGGTACAAGTTCCGCTCTGACGTGCTGGCCTACCACACGATAACCGACTCGTGGATGACCATCCCTGGCGACACGGCTCTGGCCCGTGCCGGAGCAGCCCTCACGCCTTTCGACGGAGGTTGGTACTATAGCGGAGGCGAGACGATGCCCGGCATCAGGTCGGACAAGATTTCCCGTATCGAGACAAAGCACGAGACGCACTTCGGCTGGCTCAACTGGACTGTACTTATCCTCTACCTTGTTGCCATGCTGGGCATGGGCATCTACTTCATGAGACGCGAGAACGGAGCCGAAGACTTCTTCAAGGGCGGCGGTCGCATTCCTTGGTGGGCAGCAGGCATCAGCATCTACGCCACCATGCTCTCTGCCATTACCTACATGGCGATTCCTGCCAAAGCCTACGCCACAGACTGGACCTACTACCCGATGCTCTGGATGATACCCGTCGTGGGCTTCCCCGTGATATGGTACTACCTACCCTACTTCCGCCGACTCAAAGCGGCATCTGCCTACGCGATACTCGAGGAGCGCTTCAACCTCGCCACCCGCATGATGGCCTCCACGCTGTTCTGTATCTTCATGGTGGCGCGTATGGCACTCGTGATGTACCTGCCTTCGTTGGCTCTGACCGCAGTAACGGGTATCGACATCTACCTTTGCATCATCCTGATGGGCCTCGTCACCATCATCTATTGCACGATGGGCGGCGTGGAAGCAGTCATCTGGGGCGACGTCGTGCAAGGCTGCATCCTAGTTGGAGGTGCCATCTTTGCTGCCCTTTATCTGTGGGGCAACACCGAAGGCGGCTTCTCGGGAGCATGGAATCTGGCTGTCGATAACGACAAGATGCGACTCTTCATCTGGAGTCTCGACTACCGGCGTGTCACTTTCTGGGTAGCCATCATTGGCGGCGGCATAGCCAATAACCTCATTTCCTACACCTCGGACCAAACCGTTATCCAACGCTACATGACGACCAAGGACGAGAAGAGCGCAGGCCGAAGCATCCTTGTGAACGGCTTCATGAGCGTCTTCATCTCCGTCGCCTTCTACTTCATCGGCACAGGTCTCTACACGTTCTACAAGACGCACCCATCGAGCCTGGACATCACAATGCAGCAAGGCGATGCCATCTTCCCGTACTTCATGATGAGTCAGATGCCTGCAGGCATAGCCGGACTGCTGATTGCCGCCATCTTTGCCGCTACGATGAGCACGATTTCGAGTAACATCAACTCCGTCAGCACAGCCTTCAGCGTGGACTTCATCCAGAGGTTCCGTCCCTCAATCAAGGACTCGACCCTGCTTCGTGTAGCCCGTTGGACATGTATCGTCAGCGGACTGATGGGCCTTGGAATCGCCTTGTTGATGGCCACATGGGACATAGCTTCCCTACTCGACTACTTCAACACCATCCTCGGACTGTTGACAAGCGGCCTCGGAGGCCTCTTCGTGATGGCAGTCTTCTTCCCGCGCATAAAAGGACGAGCCGCTCTGACAGGCTTCATAGCAGGCGAACTGGTGGTCTTCCTCATGTACCTCTACACAGACGTCAACTTCTTCCTCTTCGGAGCAACAGGAATTGTGGTGAGTGTAATAGTAAGCCTCACCCTATCCCTCTCCGAAAGAGAGGGGACTTAATTGTTCAATCTTCAATCTTCAATCTTCAATGGAAAATATCGATTTTAGTTTGCTTGCCGCTCAGTACAAGAGCGAGTTGCTGGAGAGGGTGATGCCCTTCTGGATGGAGAACAGCATAGATAAAGAGTTCGGTGGATACTTCACATGTATCGAACGAAATGGCGAAGTCTACGACACAGACAAGTTCATCTGGCTGCAAGGCCGCGAGGTGTGGATGCTCGCCACATTATATAATAAGGTAGAGAAGCGGCAAGAATGGCTGGATGCGGCTATTCAGGGAGCCGAGTTCCTGAAGAAGTACGGGCACGACGGCCAGCTGAACTGGTACTTCTCGCTCGACAGAGAAGGCCGTCCGCTTGTTGAGCCCTACAATATTTTCTCGTACACATTTGCCGTAATTGCCTTCGGTCAGCTCTACAAAGCGACTGGCATTCAGGAGTATGCCGAGATAGCCAAGAAGACTTTCGACATCGTACTTGCGAAACGAAACAATCCCAAAGGTCGTTGGAGCAAGGCAGCTCAGGGCGCTCGTGCTCTCAAGGACTTTGCCCTGCCCATGATTCTCTGTAATGTCGCCCTCGAGATTGAGGATTTGTTGGAACCCGATTTCCTTCAAGAGACCATCGACATCTGTCTGCACGAAGTTCTGGATGTGTTCTATCGCCCAGAATTGGACCTTGTTGTGGAGCATGTAAGCAAAGACGGCAAGCTGGTTGACTGCCACGAAGGACGCCTTCTCAACCCAGGTCATGCCATCGAAGCCATGTGGTTCATCATGGACCTCGGCAAGCGTTTGGGACGTCAAGACCTCATAGACAAAGCCGTTCATATCGCCCTTCGCGAGGCTGAGTACGGTTGGGACAAGCAATATGGCGGCATCTTCTACTTCATGGACCGTCTCGGCAGACCTTTGCAACAGCTTGAATGGGACCAGAAACTTTGGTGGGTTCACATCGAGACACTCATCACGATGATAAAGGGCTACGAGCTGACGGGCAAGCAGGAATGCCTCGACTGGTTTATGAAGGTGCACGAGTACGTTTGGAGTCACTTCATGGACCCAGAATATCCTGAGTGGTTCGGCTACCTGAACCGTCGCGGAGAGGTTCTGCTGACGCTTAAAGGTGGCAAGTGGAAAGGCTGTTTCCATGTTCCGAGAGGCTTGATGCAGGTTTATCAGACACTCGAAAGGATAGCTGAGAAAGAGAGCATCAAGAAATAGACACACGTGACGTAGGCGAACATCACACGTGAAGTTTGCAAAGATCAAACGTGATGTTTGGCAACGACACACGTGATGTTTTTAAGAGCCACTTCACAGAATATGAAAGTTCCCCTCCCGAAATCATCGAGAGGGGGATTTGTGTCTTCTAAAGGCCTCTGTCGCAGTAGGACTGGGAATTATTTCTTCATGCCTTTATAGGCAAGGTAAAGTACGACTGCAACACCTAGGAAAAGCATTGCTATCTTAAGCTCTCCACTGTACTGTGCGACCTTCTCTTCGAGTTGACCACTGTAATAATGGCCGATGTACCAACCCATACCTGCAAGGATGGAGTTCCAAAGTCCTGCTCCAAGAGTTGTGTAGAGCACAAAACGGCCCAGACCCATCCTGGCCAAACCTGCTGGAATCGAGATGAGCTGCCTGACTGCCGGAACCAGACGGCCAAAGAAAGTTCCTACAGCTCCATGCTCGTCGAAATAACGTTCCGCATTCTCCACTTTCTTGCTGTCAATCAAGCACATATGACCAAAACGGCTCTCGGCAAAACGATACACGAGAGGTCGGCCCAGATAACGTGCCAAACCATAGTTCACCAAAGCCCCGATGATGGCTCCAAGAGTGGCACAAACGACAACGAGGAACACGTTCAACTCGCCTGTGGTAGCGGCTTTGTAGGCTGCTGGAGGCACAACCACTTCGCTTGGAAATGGAATGAAACTGCTCTCGATAGCCATCAAAAGTGTGATGACCCAGTAGTTCAAGTGCTCAAGGCACCATGCTATGAAGGGAATGGACTGCATTTTACAATTTTACGATATGGCAATTAGACAATTTTAGGGTTTGAGATTTGAACAGAATGTTGCGCTTGCATAGGATGATGGAAGAGGTGGGATTGAAGATGGAAAAGGGACGACGGAAAATGTTCCTGAACCAACTCCAACGGCTCTTGCGCTTCGTCAGGCCTATCACAACACCAACTTCTTCACCACAACACTTCGAAAGATCCAAAAGCCAGTCCTCGCTCGGCAATTTCACATCGACAGGCAGGATGACCAGCCACTCATAATTGGCTGCTTTGGCTCCCAGAGTGAGCGCAAGTCGCTGGATATCAAGGCCTCTTGAACTCGCAGGACAGAATGTATGGTTGAGGCACGAATGCTGAACCTCCATCTCCTCGAGCCACTCCTCGAGGTCTTTGTCGTGCATCTTATCGACCACAATCACCTCGTACTCGCCTCCATATCGAAGGGAAAGAAGCTGGGGCAGAAGCTGTCTGAGTTGAGTCTGCTGCTCCCCACAAGTGACAATGATGCTGACGTTATTCAATTAAAATTAAGAATTAGGAGTTAAGAATTGGATTTCTTCCGTTGTATAGGCTTTGGGCAACTCGCGACAATTGTACTGACTCGCCATCGTTTCGCCATAAGCTCCTGCCGAACGAATGGCAAGAAGGTCGTCCCGACGAGTCTCAGGAAGTGTGAAATCCCTTGCAAACGTGTCGCTGCTTTCGCAGATAGGACCGACGATGTCGTATTTGATAGCAGTCTGTTGTCCGTCGTCTGTTCTTGGATGCTCTTGCACCAAGGCGCGATTGTAGTCGCGGAAGGTCTGTTGTCCGACAGTTAGGTTCTGGATGTGATGCTTGGCCCCATAAAGAGCTGGTCGCATCAGCTCGGTCATTCCTGCATCTACGATAACGAACTGCTTCTCTTTGGCTTGTTTAATGTAGAGACAGCGTGTGATAAGAGAGCCACATTGCCCAACCACAGCCCTTCCAAGTTCGAAATGAAGACGCTGGCCTGGACGGAGTTTCAAGTACTTGGCATAGGTCTCGAAGTACGACTTGAAGTCAGGAATCGGATTCTCATCCGGGTTGTCGTAATCGATACCCAAGCCTCCGCCAACATTGATGTTGTGGACTTCCGTAATGCCTGCCGCTTCAAGTTGGTCCTGCAGCTCATTTATGCGATAGCACAAAGCCTCGAAGTCGTCCATCTGCAGGATTTGGCTGCCAATATGGAAATGCAGTCCCACGAAACGAACGCTTGGCAAACTCTTGGCAACTTGAATGACATGAAGCATATCTTCCTTGGCTATGCCGAACTTGTTCTCGGCAAGACCAGTCGTAATATGCGAGTGCGTATGGGCTCCGACATCAGGATTGATGCGGAAGCTGACGTTTGCCGTCTTGTTCATTCGCGAGGCAATCTCAGCGATCACTTCAAGTTCGGGAATGCTTTCGACATTGAAATACTGAATCCCAGCTTCGAGAGCCAGCTCGATTTCCCAGTCCGCTTTACCCACTCCAGCGAAGACAATCTCATCGGCAGGAAAGCCATTCTCCAAGCAAGTCCTTATCTCGCCACCACTCACGCAATCGGCTCCGAAGCCAGCTTGTTGTATCTGCCGGAGCACTTTGGGATTGGCACAAGCCTTCACAGCATAATGAAGATGCCAACCTTCGTGCTTGTCCGTTTCGTATTTGATTGCCGAAAGCGTCTCGGCAAGCAAGTCGGTATCGTAATAATAGAAGGGCGTCTTGAGCGACTCGAAGCGCTCCTTCTGGTCCTGTAACAATCTTTTTACCATATTTTTATTTGAAAAGTGTATCGCTCAATGCCTGGAGAGTACGCTTCTTGTCTGCAGCCTTCACCACGAACGATATGTTGTGAGGCGAGCCACCATAGCTGATCATGCGAACAGGAATGTTCTTCAATGCCTGGCAGGCAATTGCTTCGAAACCGACATTATCGCTTGCGAGGTCACCTACGACACAGATGATGCACATATCTTCCTCAACCGCAACAGTACCATACTTCTTCAGCTCGTTCACGATGTCCTCGAGATGATGGCGGTTGTCAATCGTCACGCTGACACCCACCTCACTCGTGCAGACCATATCAATACTGGTCTTGTAGGTCTCGAAAATTTCGAAAACCTTACGAAGGAAACCATAAGCGAGGAGCATTCGGCTACTGTTTATCTGGATGCAGATGTTGCCGTCTCGAGCTGCAACTGCCTTAATGACACCACGTTGGAAGTCGTTGTTGATAATTGTACCTGGAGCTTCGGGGTCCATCGTGTTTTTGAGTCGGACAGGAACACGAGCGAACTTGGCCGGCTGGATGCAGGTCGGATGCAAAATCTTTGCGCCAAAGTAAGCAAGCTCGGCTGCCTCTTCGAAGTACAACTGACGGACCGGCTCCGTATGATCCACGAAGCGAGGGTCATTGTTGTGCATGCCATCGATGTCCGTCCAAATCTGAATCTCCTCAGCCTGAACGGCAGCACCAACAAGGCATGCAGTATAATCGCTACCACCACGCAGCAGATTGTCTATCTCGCCATAAGCATTTCGGCAGATAAAGCCCTGCGTCAAGTAGATTTGAAAGTCGGGATGAGCCTCGAGAACCTTAGTTATCTTTTCCTTTATATAGTTCATGTCGGGCTCACCATTCTTGTCTGTTCGGATGATGTCCAGTGCATTGATGAGCAAAGTCTTGACCCCACATTCCTGCAGATAGTTGGCAACCATGTTGGTACTGATAATCTCGCCTTGAGCCAAGATGACTTTCTCCTCGAAACTTGTAAAGTGAACCTTCGTGAAGGAACGCAGATAATCGAACTCATCATGCAGGAATCTCATCGTCTTCTGCTTGATTTCCTCCGTACGATAGAGTTTCTCGATGTGTCCCACATAAGTCTGTTCGAGCAGATTTATGATGGTGTTCGCACCTTCGGGATTCTTCTTGTAAAGGTAGTCAGAGATTTCCACCAAAGTATTTGTAGTGCCAGACATGGCAGAGAGGACAACAAACTTGGTCTGCCCGTCTTCTGTAACGAGCTTTGAAACGTCTTGCATTCTCTGAGGTGACCCAACGGAAGTGCCACCAAACTTCAGTACTTTCATATCTTATTCTTTATTATCTGTTACAAGTTTTGCATCTTCACAACGATAGACGGTACCCGGAAAGTACTCGGGCCACTGCATATTGTGGGTTGAGAGGATAATTGTGGTATGATTCTGACGACGTATCTCGTCGAGAAGAGCCAAGATGAGTTCGCCGTTTTCTGCATCGAGATTGCCTGTCGGCTCGTCTGCAAGGATGACTTTGGGATTGTTCAGGATGGCACGGGCAATACAGATACGCTGTTGTTCGCCACCTGAAAGTTCATAGATGAACTTGTCCTTCTTGTCGGCTAGCTTAACCATATCGAGCACTTCCACGATTCGCTTGTCCCTTTCATCCTTCTTCTTCCAGCCTGTCGAACGCAGAACGAAGTCGAGGTTGCGATGGACAGTACGGTCACGAAGCAGTTGAAAGTCCTGGAAGACAATGCCCATCTGCCTTCTGAGGGCAGGCTGATGCTTTGTCTTGAGGCGGTTCATATTGAAACCAAGCACATCTGCTTTGCCGCCTTCAACAGGGAGTTCGCCATAGATGCTCTTGAGGAGTGACGACTTTCCACTTCCGACAGGACCCGTAAGATACACCATCTCACCTTCCTCGACACTGAAGTTCACTTTGCCGAGGACAAGCTGGTCGTCCTGATAGATGTCGATATCTTTGTAATTCAGTATCATAGTTCGCTCGTTTTAATGTTTCTTCCAGCCTGGATTGTGACGCTCCATCAACTCCTTTGCCATATCTTCTATGCGAAGGCCCTTGCTTGTGAGGAGTACGATAAGGTGGTAGAGCATATCGGAACCCTCGTAGATGAGGCGTTCGTTGGTGCCATTTGTGGCTTCGATGACGAGCTCCAGCGCCTCCTCTCCCACTTTCTGAGCCATCCGGTTCAAGCCGTCCTTGAAGAGCGAAGTTGTGTAACTGCCTTCAGGCATCTCTTCGTGACGCTTCTCGATGAAGTCGTTGAGTTCGGACAAGAAGAGCAAAGGATTGGGACGATTCTCTTCACCCCAACAAGTATCGGTGCCTTTGTGACAGGTCGGACCATCTGGTGTGGCCTGAATCAGGAGTGTGTCGTTGTCACAATCCACCTTGATGTCGACCAGATGCAGGTAGTTTCCGCTCGTCTCGCCCTTAGTCCAAAGGCACTGGCGGGAACGGCTGAAGAAAGTCACAAGCCCAGTTTCCTGAGTCTTTTGGAGTGCCTCCTCGTTCATATAGCCGAGCATGAGCACCACTTTCGTTGTTGCATCTTGTATGATTGCGGGTACTAAACCGCCACACTTGTCGAAGTCTATCTTCATCATATTCGTACGTTTATGTTTTCTTTCTTAAGGTATTCCTTGAGTTCAGGAATGCTGATCTGACCGAAATGGAACACACTTGCAGCCAGAGCGGCATCTGCCTTTCCTTCTGCAAAGACATCGCGGAAGTCCTCCATCTTGCCTGCACCACCACTCGCAATGACGGGAATGGTGAGTTCTGAAGCGAGTCGGGCGAGTGCTTCACAGGCAAAACCTTGCTTCACACCATCGTGATTCATGCTGGTAAACAGGATTTCTCCTGCTCCCCTATCGTTCACTTCCCTAGCCCACTCAAAGAGATTCCTGTCAGTTGGAATGCGTCCTCCATTGAGGTAGCAAGTCCATCCCTGCTCATCCTGATGGGCATCAATGGCAACCACACAGACTTGGCTGCCGAAGTGGCTGACTATCTCGTCGATAAGTTCAGGCCTGCGAAGGGCTGCACTATTGATGCTTATCTTGTCGGCACCAGCCGAAAGCATTCTTTCAACATCTCGAAGTTCGCTTATACCTCCGCCTACTGTGAACGGAATGTCAATCTCGGCAGCCACTTTCTGCACCATATCCGTGAAGGTTTTGCGGCCTTCGTGGCTGGCTGTAATGTCGAGGAAGACCAATTCGTCTGCGCCTTGCTGACTGTATATCTTGCCGAGTTCGACGGGATCTCCAGCCTGACGAAGCTGCAGGAAATTGGTGCCCTTAACGGTTTGGCCGTCTTTGACATCGAGGCAGGGTATGATTCGCTTTGCTAACACCTATTTGATCAATTCTTTAATGTCTATATGTCCTTCGTAGAAGGCTTTTCCGAAGACGACTGCAGGGATGCCTGCCTGGTCGAGAGCCACGATATCTTCCGTGCTTCCTACGCCTCCGCTGGCAATCAGATGACACTCCGGATAGCGGCGCATAATGCTCCGATAGAGCTCGAGGGCAGGTCCTTCGAGTGTGCCGTCTCGGCTAATCTCCGTACAAAGCACGTTCTTCGTGCCTTCTTGCATGTATCGGAGCAGGAAATCCTCGAGCAAAACGTCCGAATCCTCCTTCCATCCGTTGATGGAAACCTTTCCGTTCCTGACGTCGGCACCAAGGATGAGATGGTCTGCACCATACTTCGCGAGCCATCCAAGATAGCGGTCCGGGTCAGTAATGGCTATGCTTCCAGCCGTCACCATTGCCGCTCCTGCATCGAACGCCCTTTCCAGGTCGTCATCACTCTTCACGCCTCCACCAAAGTCGACGATGAGACTGGTGTGAGTTGTGATGGCTTTAAGTGCAGAGAGGTTCACAACATGCTGACTCTTAGCACCATCCAAGTCGACTACATGCAGCCTTCGCATGCCCAGATCCTCAAACTGCTGAGCCATTTCGAGCGGGCCTCCGTAGACTTTCTTCGTGTCGTAATCGCCTTTGGTAAGCCTTACGCACTTGCCTTCGATGATATCTATTGCAGGAATGAGCTCTATCATAGTTCAAGGAAATTACGGAGTATCCTCTGCCCCACCTCGCCGCTCTTTTCCGGATGGAATTGTGTGGCGTAGAAGTTGTCCTTCTGCATGGCCGAGCTGAAGGGGTGAATATATTCTGTTATGGCTGCAGTATGCTCACATACAGGCACATAGAAACTGTGAACGAAGTAGACGAACTCATCCTGACCAAAGCCCTGGAAGATGCCTTGCGCACCCTTTGTCTGAGGGAACTGCAGGCTGTTCCATCCCATATGGGGTATCTTGTCTTCGTGCTTGAGGGGCACAAACCGCTTGACTTCAGCGTCGAAGATGCCGAGACAATCCACGTCTCCCTCTTCCGAATGACGGCACATCAGTTGCTGACCGATGCAGATGCCCAGAACGGGCTGAGTCAGGGAGGGAATCACCTTGTCGAGACCTCTCTCCCGCAAATAACCCATCGCATTGCTGGCCTCGCCCTGACCAGGGAAGATGACCTTGTCTGCACGACGAAGCTCCTCTTCTGAATCTGTCAGAAGGGGTTCCACACCCATTCGCTTGAGAGCGTGAATGACGGAAAAGATGTTCCCAGCATTGTATTTAACTACGGCTACCTTCATATTACGTATATGCGTGCGTTCGCGCTTTCAGCGTGCAAAGGTACGACTTTTATTTAATACTACAAAATCCCTGCCCAGAAAAGTGTTCGAACGACTCCAGTTATCCCCAAAAACGTCACACTAGTAAATCGCAAACTTAACACTAGTAAATCGCAAACGTGACACTAGTAAATCGCAAACGTGACACTAGATGTTTGGATTTTAACCACGCCATGTCTGCAAACGCTCCCAGCCTCTCGTTTCAGCCTCACCTCTTATTTCATATTATGCACGCAGTGGATTCCCTTGTCGCGCATAGCTTTGCTCTCGCCGATATGTTCGCTTCCGAACTTGCTTCCCGGCTTAAGAACCATCTTAATACACAAAAAGAGCACAGATAAAGCAACAATTCCGAGCGTAAGTAATGCAAGTTTCAACATAATTCGCTATATTTGTGGCACAAAGATACAATAAAAAAGGTAATTTATAGTTATAAATTAAGATAAAATACATCTAATATGAATAAAACGTCCTTACAACCCCAAAGTGTTTTCAAGTGTTTTGCACAAGTTAACCAGATTCCCCGTCCTTCGAAGAAAGAAGAGAAGATGATCGAGTTCCTGCTCGATTTCGGACAGAAGTTGAACCTCGACACCCGTCGAGACGAAACGGGAAATGTCATCATCCGCAAGCCTGCAACTCCTGGTATGGAAGACCGTCAGACCATCGTTCTGCAAAGCCATATGGATATGGTATGCGAGAAGAATCGCGACCTTGAGTTCGACTTCAACAAGGACGCAATCCAAACCTTTATCGATGGAGAGTGGATGAAAGCGAAAGGCACCACCCTTGGAGCAGACGATGGCATCGGAGTGGCTATGGAAATGGCTCTTCTCGAAGCGAACGACATCAAGCATGGACCCCTGGAATGCGTCTTTACGAGAGACGAAGAGACTGGCCTGACTGGTGCTGAAGGCATGAAATCCGACTTCATGACCGGTCGTCTGCTTGTCAACCTCGACAGCGAAGACGAGGGACAAATCTTCGTTTCTTGTGCTGGAGGATGCAGGACACTTGCCCAGTTCGACTATCAGGAAGAGGCTCTGCCAGCAGGTTTCTTCACCTTCTCACTCGCCATCAAAGGTCTGACAGGCGGTCATAGTGGTGATGATATCGACAAGAAACGCGCCAATGCAAACAAATTGCTGGCCCGCTTCCTCTATACCAGTCAGCAGAAATACGACCTTCGACTGGTCGACATTCAGGCTGGAGGACTTCACAACGCCATTCCTCGCGAGGCTTGGTGCCTTTGTGCCGTTCCCACGAAAGACAAGGAAAGCATTACCGTCGACTGGAATCTCTATCAGGCCGATGTCGAAGAGGAATATAGCGTCACAGAAAAGACGATGAAGTTCACGCTCGAAAGCGAAACTCCAGCCACATCAGCCATCAATAAGGACTGCAGCAAACGACTCATCATGGCACTCCAAGCCGTCGACAATGGAGTCTATGCCTACTGCCAAGACCTCGACCTCATCGAAACAAGCAGCAATCTGGCAAGCATCCGCAAACACCCGGAAACAAAGACCATCGACATACTCAGCAGTCAGCGAAGCAGCATCCTGAGTGCCCG
>JAGCFN010000027.1 GCA_017650085.1 Bacteroidaceae bacterium
AAAGTCCAACCTGCAAAGCCAAACATCTCTTGAAAGACAGGCTTGTGGAACTTTATGGGAGAAAGGCTTTCTTCGAAATTTCGATGACAATAAAAGGTGTAGAACACTCGAATGCCTATTGCCAATACCATTTGGAGGAAAGCATAGAAGATCAGTTTGTCAATCGGAGAGACGAACAGAAGATAACAGATTATCAGTTTGCAGATTGCCTCGAAGATACTCACATAAGCAAAGGCCTTCATGTGTTCGTGAGCAATGATGCAAGCATTATAAGGTACACTCAACAAGTTGACACAGAATGAGATTAGCGAGAACTGCAATACCCAATTGGCAGCATACATGCTTCCTTCTGGAATCTGCATCTTTGTATGCATGAACCAAAGTCCCACAACTTCTCCAAAGACAAGGACGATTCCAGAGATAATCAACTGGACAACCTGACTCGTAGAGAAGACTGCAGACAATCGCTCCTTGTTTCCACTGCCTATCTCATAGGTGATGAAACGACTGATGGCAGAAGAAAGCGAGTTGGAAATGACGGCAAACATCGCCACCATTCCACCTACAACCTGATAAACACCATAGTCCTCAACTCCCAACACATCCAACACAACTCGACTGGTGTAGAGCGAGATGATCATCACAAAGAAAGTCCTGATGTAGAGTAGGACGGTATTCTTTGCCAAGCGTTTATTGGAGGAAGGATTTTCCAAAACGAAGTCTGATGTTTAGAGGATTGTTAATCTGTCAGATATTCCAATCTATGTCTTTGAGAGCGACTTTTGCTGGATTGCCTGTAACTAAGGAACGAGCTGGAACATTCTGAATGACAAATGAGTTGGCACCAACGACTGCCCCTTCTTTGATTTTCACTCCAGGGCATATTGTTGCTCCAGAGCAAAGCCAAACGTGGTCTTCCACCTTGACTGGACGAAGCACTTTATAGCCTTCAATGTCAATATGATGAGCGTTTGTGTCGCGAATGCTTACATCTCGACCAATAGCGGTATGACCTTGCATCTCAATCTTCTTGCCACAGATGATCGTGCAATTGAAGTTGGAGTAGCAATGTCCGATAATAAGATGAGCATCTTCGAGAACCTCAATGTCGCTGCCATAACCGATACTGCTGTCTTCGTTGACAGTCATCGTGGCATTCTTATCGAGGAACAGACGCGTTTCGAGTCTTGACTTACGAATCGTCTTAACTCCAAGCGTGAAAGGTCCATGCAATTCAAGCAACGAGCCTTTTCGGAGTTCTACTATGGAGTAAGGAGTCAGATAGATTACTCCTTCGTTCTGCAAGTCTGTTTTAACGCGTTTGCAGAAGAAGTTCAAATAAAGGAATCTGCAAAAGAGGCAAGGACGATATTGCGTGTGTCCGAGTCCCCTTTTCAGTATCTTTGCAAGCCAGATGAAGCGGTTTGATTTCATTCTGTTCATTTGATTGTATAGCCGCCATCGACGATGATGTTCTGTCCCGTAATCCAACGAGAAGCATCACTCAAGAGGAAGACACAAGTGTTACTGATGTCTTCTGTCTTTCCTAAGCCGAGAGGATGGAGCGCTTCTGTAGCCTTTCTCTTTTCAGGATCAGCAAGATAAGGCTGATTCTTGTTGATAGGTGTCTCGATTACTCCAGGAGAAACGACATTGATTCTCACCTTCTTTGGAGCATACTCGAGGGCAAGAGAACGACAACCAGATATCAAAGCTCCCTTCGTAAGACTATAGAGAGACTTCGCATTCTCGCCAACACAACCCATAACTGAGGCAAAGAAAATGACGCTCGCTCCTTCTTTGTTAATGTTCTTAACGCCTAGAACTTGACGAGTGAGTTCTATGGTGGCAAAGACATTTGTGCGGAAGAGTTCGTCAACCGTTTCGGGCTTCATGAGTTTGAGAGGAAGTGTGGCTGTGATGCCTGCACAATTGACCAGACCATCGATGGGGCCCATCTTCGAGACAATGCCCTGGACGAGTTCTTTCTGATGTTCGAGGTCTGTAAGGTCATAGCTGATAGAAAGATGTCCTTTGCCTGAGAGTTGCTTCTTCGTCTCTTCCAGTCGCTCCTTGTTTCTGGCAATCAAGACAACTTTAGCTCCCATCTGGGAACAGGAAATTGCCACTTGTTGCCCAATACCAGAGGAAGCTCCAGTAACGACGATTGTCTTATTCTTTAGTGTAAACGGGTTGTTCATCTAAGATAGCGGTCTATGATTGTTGTTCAGGCAGGTTGAACAGGCTGCCCATGTATTCGTCGAATTCAACTGGAAGGTATGGAATGAAGCCTCCTCCCGGATTGAAAGTAAGTTCGGCTACATACAACTTCTCTCCCGTATCGAAGAAATCGACTCTGACGAAAGGGAAGTCTTTCGAGAGTTTCTGTGCCATCGACTTCATCTCTTCGAAGTGATTTGGACGAGGCACTTCCCTTGCACGAGCATGATGACCATAAGTGACATCCAATCTGTTCCAGTCCAAATCGTAGAAGGAAATGGGATAGGTCTCGTAACGTTCTCCCTTAAAGTGTTCTATGGCTACATACATAATCATGGGTTTGCCGTCGAAGCAGAAGAACTTGTAGTCGTAGAGTTGATCCTCGAAGTTCGACATATATTCTTCTGCAAGGACTCTTGGAGGCCTATCATAGAAGTTGCGGGCAAGAGAGTTGATGTTTGTGTTCTCTGGAAGGAACCACTTTGCGACTTCTTCCCTGATTTCCGCGAAGTTCTCAGCGTTTTTGTCGAGAACAACTCTGATGTTTCGTCCGTCGCTTGAAAGATTCGACTTCAGGCAGAACCTTTGCGGCAATTGCTCCCAAGACTTTTCAAACTCCTCGATTGACTGCCACGAAGCAATCAAAGATATTGTGTAACCCTTCCCCAACTTGCTTTCGATGTAGTCCTTGAAGGTTATCTTGTCGACGATATAGGGACACAAAGGATTGTGATAGTGGAAGGTGTACCATTGAATTTTCTCTGTGAAGAGACGCGGATTGGAGAAGTTGCATTCGCGTTTATGAGCAATCTTGTAGTACTTCATGGAGTACTTAATGAGCTGCTCTTGCGTTTTGTTCAGCAGATTATTCATACTTTGACAGCTTCGCCATTCTCGACTTCAACGATTTCACTCACTTTGCAATCCACGAAGGGAACTATTCCTGTAGCCCAGCACATTCCCACTCCGAAGGCGCTCAAAAGGAGCGTCTTGTTTCCTTCGAGTTTGTCCTTCAGTTCGCTCACAATCGTCAAAGGAACTGAAACTGAGGAAGTATTGCCGAACTTTTCTATAGTATGAGGAATCTTGGCAGCATCGAGCTTCATCTTCTTCGCGATATAAGTGTTGATGAAGTTGTTGGCTTGGTGGAAGACGATGTAGTCGATGGTGTCTTTGTCCACACCAGAGAACTCGAGTGTCTTCTTAATGTCGCGAGGGATTTCGCGGATCACGAAGTTGAACACATCGCCTCCTCGCATAAATCCCTGTTCGTCGCTGCGAATGTTGCCGTATTCGTCCACCACTCGTTCCTTGAGTGTTTCCTCAGAACTCATGTTCCTGTAGCCGCCTCCTTTTATCATAATGAGGTCGTGACGCGAGCCATCCGAGTTGAGCGAGAACCAGCTTTTGCCGAACTTCTCGTTTCGCTCCACCAAAGCTGCCACACCTCCGTCGCCAAAGATGAAGGCACTTCTGCGGTCTTTGGGAGAATAGACTTTCGAACGTGTCTCGCCATCCAGGATTAGAGCCTTGCGGATGTTGCCACCTTGCATCATTCCGTAAACGACGGACATTGCATAGCAGAAGCCTGCACAACCCAGTTGCATATCGAAGGCGACACAACTTTGCGGCAATCCCAATCTGTCTTGCAGAATGATGCTTGTTGCCGGCATTCGATAGTCTGGCGTTTGAGAGAGGAAGACCAATAAATCTATCTCGCTCTTGTCCACATTGTTGTCGGCAATGAGTCGCTCTGCTGCAGCATAACAAAGGTCTGACGAACAAGTCTTCCCGTCTGCGAATCTGCGCTCGAACACCCCTACTTTATCCACAACTTCCTTAACCTGATCGGCTGGGAAATACTGGGTGTATTCGTAATTGTGAATGACATGTTTGGGAACGGCTCCTGCCATTGCCGTAATGCCGATTCCTTCGAAGGTGAGAAAAGCCATTTCCAGTTAAGCGATTGCCAAGTTGTAGAGTTCCTGAATGGTACTCGAAGCCTTGATCTGGTCCTGCGTCAACTCCTTCTCGAACTCTTCGTCGTAGAAGGCGATGAGGAGCATTACGGACAAAGACGACCATTCCTCCAAGTCCCTGAAATTAGTTTCGGGAGTCAGAGCAGCAGCGTCTTCCACCTCGATTGCTTCGGCAAACTTATCAATAAATTCTTTGATTTCCATATTCTAGATGTTTAATCTTTCCACTTTTCGATTTTGTTGATTGGGACTTGCATGTAGGCATAGCCCAAGAAACTGACGCGAACACCAACATAAGTCTTTGTGTCGCCATAAATGCGGACTATCTGTGCTTTTCCGCTCAACTCGCCAAAGCCTTTGATGCGGACATAGTCGCCAACCGAGTAATCTGCCGAAGCGAACTGGACATCCATTTCTTCCATCCCAAGCATCTGCTTGAAGAGGTGCATCTCGTCGTTCGAAACGCGGGCCAGAGTCTCCCAGCCGGTCAGTCCTTCACGCTTCCTGGCAGGGTCGCGCATCATGGCGTTCACGCCAGGACAATCTTCCACAGTCCTCCTGTCAGCCTGTTCCATCCGAACGAAGACGACAGAAGGGATGAGGACTTTGTCAATCTTTCTGCGTTCACCTCTGCGCCAAGTATGTATCTCCTGCCTGACAGGAACGAATGCTTCAAGGCCTTTCCCGATAAGGTTGTCGCGAACCGACCTCTCTGCTTTCGAGTTAACCCAGAGCACAAACCAAGGCTTTTCATCCTTCGCATCCTGCCCTTCGAGAGAAGAATCCGTGGCACTCTCGGGTACGGCTCCGCCGCCGTCAGTGGATAACCCTGACGTCCCCTCGAGGATACATTGATTTGGTTCTGACATGTATTTCGTGCGTCAAAGGTACACATTATTTATGAATTATGAAGCATAAAAGGCAAAAGAAAATGCGGAAAAAGTGAAAAAACACAAGAAAAGAGCCTGAAAGGGCAAACAACGGCAGTGAAGTTGGCAAAGATCTAGTGTTAAAATGGCAAACATATAGTGTTAAAATGGCAAACATATAGTGTTACGATTGCAAACGTATAGTGTCACGATTGGCAACTTCACCTTTGTCGTCATCAAGGACTGCTGGAGACCTTTCGTTTTTTAAGATTTTTTATGTTGGAAGAATTTGCAGGATAAGGGAAAAGTTCATAACTTTGCAGAGCAGAGTTAACAAAGATTATAAACCATCTAAACAGAAAAAATTATGGCAAAGTACGTTTGTGAAGTATGCGGTTGGGAGTACGACCCCGAAGTTGGAGTACCCGAAAAGGGCATCGCTCCTGGCACACCTTGGGAAGAAGTTCCTGAAGACTTCGAATGCCCAGTTTGTGGCGTAGGAAAAGACCAGTTCGCAAGTGAATAAGCGAAGCGGCATCGGCTCCGCAGCAGAGCTGATGGAACTTATCGACGAGATTGGTTTCCTGCCTCTTCTCGACAGCGGAATCCCAGGTTTCTCGGCCGAAGAAATGGTCGACGACGACTGCCGATATGTGGTCCTTGACGACGGAGGCTGGGATTGGCCGCTATGGAAGTGGAAAGGGCAGATTGTGACCGAAATGCCCTGCTTCTACGGAAAGTTCTTCAACAAAAAAGCCGGCTTCATCAGCAAGGAATGGTGGGCCGACTTCTGCAACTACCGAAGAAGCATATTCCCCCACCCTTCCCTCGACTCCATCGAAGGCTCCATCCTCGACACCTTAAGGTCTACTGGAAGCCTGATTACCAGAGAGTTGCGTTCGGCTTGCGGTTTCAACGGTAAGGGAATGAGGTCGAAGTTCGACGGTTACATCACCAAGTTGGAAATGGCAACCTACATCGTCACAGAAGATTTCGTGTATCCGCTCGACAAGCGAGGCAGAGAATATGGCTGGGGCTGGTCC
Source organism: Bacteroidaceae bacterium (assembly GCA_017650085.1). GTDB lineage: Bacteria > Bacteroidota > Bacteroidia > Bacteroidales > Bacteroidaceae > Physcousia. The sequence continues at coordinate 6,112 of JAGCFN010000027.1, forward strand.
CTCCTGAACACTCCAGAAGCGCTTTGTGGAAAGGATTTCTGCAAGAAAAACTGCCCCCCAGAAGCCTCCTTCGAAAAACTCGTCGAGCAGTTCAAGAAAATCCTCCCTGAAGCAACAGAAAAACAGATATTGCGACTCGTAGGATAAAACATTTCAGAATTTCGGATAAAAAGTAGTTTCATTTGAAAAAAGAAGTCATAACTTTGCAGTTGTGAACCTGATAACAAAGAGACATATCGCAGCGTGGGTGCTTCTGGCAACATATTTGCCGATGCTCCTCTTCTCGTCGCTCCATCTCCATAATGATGAAGGATATGGCGAGACGACCTGTGCAGAATGCGTGCAACACCAATGTCACGGACATTTGTCGCAGTTCTCGGATGGGATGCACCAATGTTTGTTGTGCCAGTTCCTGACACTATCTTATGTCTCGAACGCAACAAAACCGCAATTTTGTTATCAGCCAAAAAGCAAAGTTTCCTATGCCCAATATTGCCAGATTCCCTGTCGAATTGGGCATGATTTCGTCAGCCTTCGTGCTCCTCCAACTGTTTGAAATACAAGGACATCATTGTTCTCTACACTTTTTCAAACAGATATTCAGCAAACAAACAATCTTCCTGATTGTCACACACAATGTTGTGCATGAAGGAGGACACGAAACATTCATTAAACGAAACCAAAATGAAACACATTATCATATATATAGGAGTCTGCTTATGGGCAGTCTCTGCACCTATTTCGGCACAAAATGTCCACGAACATAGCGATTGCCTGGACGACAGCATAAGTCCGATGAAAGAGGCCATCCTGAGCGAAGTCACCGTTCAAGGTATTGCTGGCATCCAACGACTCAAGGATGCGGCCTCTCCCTTCATGGTTGTCTCGCCAAAACTACTGCATAACTCCGTGGGAACCAATATGGTGGATGCAGTAAGTCATCTTCCCGGCCTTTCCCAGATAAGCACAGGAACCGGCATCTCAAAACCTGTCATTCGCGGTCTTGGATACAATCGGGTTGTAGTTGTTGACCAGGGAATTCGTCAGGAAGGGCAGCAATGGGGAGATGAGCACGGACTTGAAGTGGATGAGGAAGGCGTCCATTCTGTCGAGGTTCTGAAAGGTCCTGCCTCGCTCATGTATGGCAGCGACGCCATTGCAGGCGTGATGATTCTGCACCCAGAACACCCTTTGGAGGAAGGCACAATGCAGGTCAAAGTGGGCAGTCAGTACCAATCGAACAACGGACTCTATGACTATCATGTCGGCTTTGCAGGGAATCTGAACGGATTCGTTTGGAATTGGCACTTCCTGGACAAGGCTGCCCATTCCTACAAAAACAAGGCAGACGGTTATGTTCCAGGCACTTGGTTCAAGGAACGAGACATTCAGGGTATGCTCGGCATCAACAGAAATTGGGGACACAGCTGGCTTCGCTTTTCAAGAGTCAACTTCACGCCAGGCATAACGGAAGGCGAACTTGTCGGCAGCGACTTCGACGGAAAGCGTTACGGCATAGAGTCGCCTTATCAGAAAGTGCTTCATACTAAAGCAGTTAGCGACAATGCCTGGTACTTCGGAAACGGCACTTTGAAAGCCATCATTGGTTATCAGCAGAACTATCGAAGGGAATTCGAGGAGGAGGTTGAGCCTGAGTTGGCAATGAGGCTGCATACTGTCAACTACGACATCAAGTATCTCCACTCCCTACCCCACGACTGGAAGCTCTCGACGGGTATTGGTGGAATGTGGCAAAAGAATGTCAATCAGGGCGAAGAATACCTGATTCCAGACCATCATCTCTTCGATATCGGCTTCTTTGCAACGGCAGAATGGGAATGGAAGAAGTGGCACTTCTCTGGTGGAGCGCGTTTCGACAACAGACATCTCAACACATCTTCTCTGTTGGAGGATGGAGTGCTGCGTTTTGAGGAACTGAGCAAGAACTTTACAGGCGTTACTGGAAGCCTGGGTGCAGTATGGAATGTGACGGACCGACTAAACCTTCGACTCAATGCGGCTCGAGGTTTCAGAGCTCCCACAGTTAGCGAACTCTCTTCGAATGGCGTGCATGAAGGCAGCATCCAATACGAGTTGGGCAACGGAGGACTCAAGGCGGAAAAGAGCACGCAGATTGACTTGGG
>JAGCFN010000028.1 GCA_017650085.1 Bacteroidaceae bacterium
AACTGCACCTCTCTCGTGTGACAATGTCACAAGTGTCATTTTGTCACAACTACAAATAATCTCTTTTTGCGGAAGGAAAACGGACAGATGCGGACAAAAGCGGACAACGCTCTTTGAATAGGTCGTACCTTTGTGCTGGATTTAAAACGACACACGTGAAAGTGGCCAATTTCACACGTGAAGTTTGCAAACGTCACACTAGACAAATGCAAACGTCAAACGTGACGATTCCCTTCGCGGAACACCATATATGAATGGGGACACGCAGCGGCGCATCCCTATCCCAAACAGAAAAATTGACTTACTGATAAAAAGCACCCCAAGGCCAGACGATTTTGACACACTACGAAGGAAGCCCCCCGACAGTGCTGTCAAAGGGCTTCTCTCTTTGCTCGTCTATGGTTTATACTTACTTAACCAAGACCTTCTTGACGGTGCCGTCGGTCATGCGGATGATGTTGATGCCTTTCTCGGCACTGGTGAGCTTACGACCGTCGATGGAGTAGAAGGCTGCCGGCACTTCGTCCTTGGACGATACGGAACCTATGCCTGTCGCATCTTCTGCTATGGTTGTCTGTGCGGCACTGACGATTATGCCGTTCGTACGGTCGATGAGCAGAGCGATGGCTTTCAGTTTCGTCTTGTCCTGAATGAGAGACAGCGATGTGCTGGGAATGGTGCCTGTATAGGTGTACTCCTGCTCTTCGTTCGCATTGATTGTCGCACTGACAGAGTTGGTTCCACCAGACCTCACGTTCCATCCTGCTACAGCCACATGGTTGTACTCGACGCCTGTGACGGAAGATCCTTGCTTGCACCACCAAGCCATGTCCGTACCGGCCTGGGAGGTGGTCATGCCGCTATAGTAGTTCGTCTGGGCCCAACTGGAGCCTGTTCCCGTCAGTCCGTCTTCTGTCAGGACGAAGGCTATTCCGAACTTGGTGTTATCGTCGCTGTAACCGAATTTGGTCTTCGTATTGAAGATGACGGCTTTCTGCTCGGCTGTTTTCCACTCTGCAGACAGTTCGATGGAGGCTGGCACTGTTTCCTTGAAGACGACAGACAGAACATTCTTCAGGGAAGAGAACGACGGGTCGGCTATCCAATGGCGGTTTGTGACGGAAGAGGGGTAACCGTCTACGTAGTCTCTGATGACATCGCTGTAGGCGCCGATTTGCATGGGATCGCCATTGCCATTGTGCACGGCAATCTGTACCACCTGGTCGCCATACAGTTCGTGTATCTTCTGCATTCCGACTGCGCCTCTGGGACACCATCCGCACCAGGTGCCAGTGAACTCTTCGATGACGGGCTTCAAGGTGAATCTCTGTGTCAGGGAGATGACTTCACCCTCGGCAATTTTGTCCTGAGCCGTGTTCTCCTCTCCGTTGACCTTCGTTATGGTGAATGTCTTCTTGTGCCTTCTGGCTTCCTCGTCAGCAGTGAAGGGCACATTGACGACGGTGGAGTTGTTGAAGGCCAGATTCCCTACAGGAAGGGTTCTCTCGGGAGTGACGTCACCACCTTCGGTGGCAATCGTGTAGGAGATGGAAGTGATGGCCTCCTTACCCAAGTTGGTGAGGGTGATGGGAATCGTGGATTCCTCTCCCTGGACGATGTAGTTCGCTCCGAAGTCCTCAGCCGTCGCACAGTAATTGTTGAAGGTGGCACCCTCGACGAGAATCTGGAAAGCGAGCTTGCCGAAGCCATTGCCATAGAGGTCCTGCCAACTCATGTTCGATGCGGGATTGCCTACCCAGAAGGAATTGGCTGCATCCGTGCCACCACACCTGAGGAAATAGCCCGTAGAACTGTTCACATAGTATCCAATGTAGAACCCCTCGCTGCCTATCTCGTAGGGAGTCGTCAGGCTGAAGTCGTTGGCATCGGCAGTTATCGTGCCCAAGTCGCCCTGAACATAGTCAGCCTCGTCCACCTTGTTGGGTACATCGCTGGAGATCCATATCTTCATGTCGCTGAGGTTCGATACGACACTTTCCTTGACATACACTCGGACAGCCTTGATGGTCGATCCCTTCAGGCTCTCGTGGTTGGCAGGAATGTAAATGCCAGCCATCAGAGCCATTGCAGACCCTGTGCCGATGAGACTTTCGCGTGTACTGAAGTCACTTTCGTTGAAGTAACCCCACCATGTCTGGCCTTCGCCAGCTTCGATGATTCGCGCTTGCGCACTTGCTGCCAATACGAGGGCAGCTGTCAATGTAAGTAGATGTTTTACCATAATGTTATTGTTGTTTAGTTTATTTGGAAATGTCATTTTATTGCGACTTTACGGATGCGCTCACCCTCTGCCACGATATACATACCTGCTGGAAGTCGGCCTTCCATACGTCTGCCATGAAGATCATAGACGGCTCTTGCTCCGTCTCTCCTTTGCGATAGCGGCTTGATGCCATCCACATCGCCATTGACAAACAAGATGTTGACCTGGTGCGACTCGATGCCGACCGTAGCCCGCAGCGTTGCCTTGAGGTAGCCTTCGTTCTGGATGCCGATTGCGTCGAACTGCACTTGTTCGCTGAAACCCATCGCAAAACGCTTGGTGAGCGAAGTCTCGAATACCTGGCAATTGCCACCCATACACCATTGCAGAGTTGCTGCGTTCAGGCTGTTGAAGGTTACTTCCAAGGTCGCAGTCACAGAGGCTGTAGTACCCCTCAGCAGTGTCATTGCCAGACTGCTGCTTTCGCACGACAAGTCTCCGAACAGGTCTTCCTCGGCAGAAATGATGACGGTCTCCCCATCGGCCAAATCTTCTCCCTGGAACTGGAACACAAAGCCCTGTGCCTGCGTGGAAAGGACTGCTACGAATGCGACAATCAGTGTAGTTATTTTTCTCATATACATCTCGATTCCTTAGTTTATTCTGACGGCTTGCTGCACGCCATTGTCGTTATAGACGAAGGCGACGACACTCAACTTGTCCCTGTTCCAAGCGGGTTCCAGAGCCTGAGTGAATGTCCGCTCCACCTTCTCCCCTTCCCCGATGCTGAAGTCCTCACCCCAAATACCGTTGACTGTCGTACGGAACACATGGTTGTGGACATATTCCTGATTGGCTGTACCGTCTGGCATGAGCTGGAGTGTCTGGATGCCATCCTCGAGAAGCCATACCTGCAGCTTGCCCGTCACGGTTCCATCAGTACCTTCGGCTGTGAGCCGTATGGATATGGAATTGCCTTCCGTGAAAGTAGTGCCGCTCAAACGCAAAGGTGCAGGCTTGGCCAACTCCTCTTTTACCGCAGCAGCCCATTCGGGATAATTGACTGGACTATGCCTGTTGACCAGTCCGACTGGCTGGTATTCGAGGTTCCAATGGTTGTAGTATTCGTTGCCCGTCTCTGTGGCAAGACCTTCGATTCTGGCATTGCCTGCAAAACCAAGAGGACCTCCATGAATGCCGACAGCCACCAATGCGTCGCCATAGGTCTCTTGCAATTGTTCGATGACCTCCGTTGCTTTCGGACAGTTCGTGCATCTCTGTCCCGTGAAGTCCTCCAGAAGCACGACACGCTGGGCTGGTTCAGGCTTCTCGTAAACCAGTCTGTCGGGCTCTGAAATACGGTCGCATCCAACCAGCATCAAGCAGAAGCAACCAATTAAGTATGATGTGTATCGTCCTGGCATCTCTTGTCCTGAATCAGAAGTTATAGTTGTATGAAAGAGTCCATCCCGTAGAGGCTGGCACATAGCGGCAAACGCCTCCAGAGCAGTTATAGCCGGCCCTGGTCCGCCCATAGCCACCTTGTATGCGATGCTGACCGATGTTGTAGGTCACGAGTCCCTGATAGTAGTGCAGGTCCGTCTCGCCACAGTTCCACATGTCGCTCACAGTAAACATCCAATGCGGAGCCAACGAGAGCTCGAGCAAACCGAATGCCCAATCGCCCTGGTCCTGTTTGGTTGTCAAGTACTGCAACTCGCTCCGCAAAGTCACTTTTGGAGAGAACTGGTACTTTCCGTCTGCAATATAAATATTGGTATGGACCGTACCTCCATGTCCCTCGACAACGGTCTTGTTGTACTGTTGGTTGACATACATCAGACTGAGTTTGAACGCCTTGGACAACTTGCGAGTCAGGGTGAGGTCGAAGCTTCTGTAGTACGTTTCGTCCCCCCATTTGAAGAACTTCGATGTGTAGCCATTCGTCTTCTGCACAAGGTCATCCGTATCGTAGAACTGCCTGTCGATGGCACGGACATACGAGAGGTTGGCTTTCACATTCATGCCGTACTTTCCTCCCAGCAGGGTCTTCTTCCTGAAGTTGTAGCCCACCTCTGCCTGATAGGCCCATTCCCCCTCTGCAAGCTGCGTGGCGTAGGGATAAAGGGCTGCCAGAGCATAGGTCTGGTCTTGCGTGAAGGCCGGCAAATGATTGATGGCAGACGAGATGCCGATGGCTTTCGCAACTTCACTCGTGCTCTTGAACGACATGTTCTCCGACCTTTTTGCCTGCAAAAGGACGCTCAGTCCCTTCTCGGAATAAGAACCCGAAAGCATGACTGCCGAGCCTTTCCTATAGATATATTGATTCGCGAAAGACGGGTCTGCACTCTTCTGTGCGTACTCGGCCAACACGTTCCAGGCACCTTTATTGAAGCCCATCCTGGCATCCCAGGCATTCACGAACTTCGGAAAATGGTAGCGGTAAACAGGAGAAGCGTAAATCTTCTCGTCGTTCTTCTCGTACTTGTTCACCCACGAACCGCCAAGCACAATGCCAACATCATGCTTCTTTAACGAAGGGATGAACTCTTCGAGACCGATTTCAGCATCTGTGCCGCTAATGAGTGACTTGTTCCAACTCCAATAACGACGCTGGACACCTGTAAGCGCTTTCAATGTGAGACCTGTAAAAGGCTTCACCACAACCCGACCTCCAAGCAGGGAGTTGTCGATTCCAAGGGAACGCTCCTCATAGGTCCTGAGGATAAAACCAGAGCCGAACTGCTCGTAGAAAGTGCCTGCAGTCAGTTCCACCTTGCCGAACTTGCCCTTCATCCAAAAGTGAGGCACACCCCAACCCTCGAAATCATTCTCAAAGCCAGGCAAAGGATACTCGAGGAACTCCAGACGGACTCCCGCATCGAGATACTTGCTTTGCAAAAGCAGGTCGGCATATGTGTTGTTGAGGAAACTGCCAGTCTTCTCGGCACCCGTTCCGCTATCATGTCGGGGCACAAGCATATCGCTTTGTATGCTGCCGGAAAGCGACACGCCCTTGCGTTCCCAAGCACTTGCAGAAAGGAAGCACAGGCACAGTGAAAGATATGCCAGAAACCTTCTCATCACTTCAGCAACTCATGCACTTTCTCTATCAATTCCGTTTCGGCTCCATCGGTATAACCGCTGTGCTTGTACACGACTTTACCCTTCCCATCGACAATGAGCGTGTAGGGAATCATCTGCCCTCCAACAGCACGGAGAAAGTCGCTGTTCGGGTCGAGCAAGACCTCGTACTCCCAACCGTGATTGCCCACCAATGGTTTCACCTTATTGATGTTTTGTGCCTGGTCGATACTCACGGCAAAAATCTTCACGCCAGTCTCTTCCTGCCATTCCTCATAGACCTCGCTGATAGCGTCCAACTCACGATTGCAAGGCTTGCACCAAGTCGCGAAGAAGTCCACAATGAAGGGTTTGCCGTCATTCGAGAGGGTGTCTGTACGCACTTCAGCGCCGTTCATCGTCTTCAAGGTGATAGTTGGCAACTGAGCCTGAACATAATGTATGGAAAGGCAAAAAGCCACAACCAGAAAGAGTATCTGTCTTTTCATTTATCCTGCCATTGTTGTTTTTCGGGTGCAAAGGTACGAATAAGCGAGTAGAGTACAAAATAAATCTGTCTGTTTTTACTGTCATCCGAAAAGATTTCGTTTTACACTTGCAAACGTCACACGTTATGATTGCAAACGTCACACTATACAATTGCCATCGTGGCACTATACGATTGGCATCGTAACACTATACGTTTGCGATTTAACTGTACCTAGTTTCCCTTCGCACAATAAGCCTCGATGTTATTGATGCAGAGAGGACCTCGGCTTTCGTTTATCCCAACTCGAATGGCTTTTGCTTCAACGGTGGGAAAACGCAAGATGCGTTTGTAGCCGATGTTTCCGAAGGGCTCGCCTGGATCTATCCGATTCCATTCGCCATCCACCAGAACTTCCACAACGAACGACTTCACTCGCTGTCCCAAAGGAATGTATTCCTGCAAAAGGAGCCTGTTCACTTTGGTCGGCTTGTTGAAGGTAAAGGTGACAGAACCTGTATCAATACCGTCTGGAGTCGCCCAATAAGTGCCCCACTTGCCGTCGTTCAACTTCTTGGCACTAAAGCTTTTACCTCTTTCGCTGCTGGCTGTAACCTTAGCCTTTCGCAGAAGATTCGTCTTCAAATCCTCGTCGATAATCTGACGGAAACGAACCGCATTTGCACTGTCGATGGCATTCACCCTACCCTCTCGGTCAACAGGGAAATTGAGCAGGAATGTCGCATTCCTTCCCACAGACTTGTAATAAAGGTCAGCCAGTTGCTCAGGCGTCTTCACTTTGCTGTCCTCCTCAGGATGATAGAACCAGCCTGGACGAATGGACACATCGCATTCTGCCGCCACCCAAATGTCGCCATCGGGGAAGCCGCTGTTCAGCACTGGGCTGTTCGGCATTCCAGGATAGACCTTATCCTTCTTGAGGAACGACCAGTTGGGGATTCCCGCAATACCGTTCTCGTTGCCAACCCAACGACAACCAGGTCCTCCGTCGCTGAAAATGATGGCTTGTGGTTGGTTCTTCTCTATGATAGAATGAATCTTGGGGAAG
>JAGCFN010000029.1 GCA_017650085.1 Bacteroidaceae bacterium
GTCGGAATCTTGTAAGCATCGTCAGCGCCCATGAGCACGAACTTGAAGCTACCGTCGCCATCAGCTTCGCTGACAGCCGGAGCAAGGAGGTTCTGCACGCTTGCGCCAATGAGCAAGTAACCGTACTTCGAAGAAGCGAGCGGGTTCCAGCTGATACCCACGTCAGCACCGACGGTGAGCTGCTTGAGTTCATCAAACTGGTTGATGTACAAGACAGAGAGGTCGACACCGAGAGAGAGGAGGTGGAAGAGCCTGTAGGAATAGCCGAACATTGCGGCAATTTCACTATAGGATTCACCACCTTCAATGGAGGCACCGTTTTCGAAAAGGGAGAAGCCCAACGTGTGCTTGTAGTCAATCGGGTATGTCAAGCTGACATATTCCTGGCTAGCTTCGCCACTGATGGTGCTGAAGAATGCAGCGCTGAATTCGAGCTGATCGGTTTCAGAGATTCCAGCCGGGTTCACATACATCGAGGTGTTACCACCAAATTCGGCAAACCAGTCATTCTGCTGATACTTATTCGGCGTGTAGGTTGCCTCTGCAAACAAAGAAGTGCTGGCTACGGCAAGTCCAAAAGCGGACGTCTTGATGAAACTAGTACGCAACATCACCTACTCCTTTACTTAATATCCGTGCGGATGAACTCGATACGACGGTTCTGAGCACGACCTTCAGGTGTTTTGTTGGATGCAACAGGCTTAGTATCGCCCAAGCCCTTTGTAGTCATACGGCTTTCGACAATGCCCTTTTCGACAAGGAAGTTCTTCACAGCGTTTGCACGGTCTGCGGAGAGAATCATGTTCTTATCCTTGTTACCGATGTTGTCGGTATGACCAACGATTTCAAATGTAGCTTCGGGGAAGGTTTCCATGATGTCGACAACCTTCATCAAGGAGATGTAGGAGTCCTGAGTAATGGTAGCCTTACCGGATTCGAAGTTCACACCTTCAAGAACGAAGACCTTCTTCGGCGGCTGCGGAACTTCATCCGGGCAACCATCGTCGTCCTTGTAGTTGTTGAGAGATTCAGCCTGTTCCGGGCAGAGGTCCACACCCTTACAGATGTGAGCGTACTGGGAAAGCATACCCTTAGCTTCAACCCACGGGTCGCAGAGACCGTCGCGGTCGTTGTCAGCATCCGGGCAGCCATCGTCGTCCTGGAAACCGTCGAAGTCTTCGGCTTCTTCAGGGCAGTTGTCAAAGCCGGAGCAGACGCCAGCGTACTTTTCGGAGAGACCTTCTTCAGAAACCCACGGATCGCAAAGGCCATCGCCATCGGTATCCGGATTACGTGTTTCTTCGACAGCTTCTTCTTCCTTAACGACGTCAGTTGCAGTAAGACCAATATCCAGCTTGCCCTTGCCGCGCTTGATCATCGGCGAGGTGGACTGGCAGAAGAAGTTCGGGTTGCCGAGAGACGGGCTGATGAACTTCGGGTCCAAGGACACGTTCGTGCGGTTCACCTTGATGAACTGGTTGAACGGGTAGTAGTTCTTGTAGATGTTGGTGTATTCCACCTTCGTCTGACCGGCAGCCGGGTCAGCAAACACACCGTAGTAGTGGTTTTCCATGAAGATGTTGTTACGGGCGACCAGGTTGGTCGGTCCCTTGAGGGTCAAGCCAGAGTAGCCATTGCGGAGCACGACGTTCTGTTCGATGTAGGCATCGAGAGACTTAGCACCCCAGGCGAGAATGCCGGACCAGCGGTTGCCGTACACCACGTTGTTGCGGAGCCACGGCAGAGAAATGAAAGCACCGATA
>JAGCFN010000030.1 GCA_017650085.1 Bacteroidaceae bacterium
CAACAGGGCGGGCAGAAGGCTCGAGACAAACGAAAGAAGCAGCAGGGCAATGACCGACCAAACAATCATCTGGAAATCTGGAATGAGTGGAATGCTGGTCGAAAGCCATTCCTCAAACAATGGCTTGAACAGGTAGGCCACGACATAGCCCAGCAGGAAACAGGTGGCGGTGAAGAGAAAAGCCTCACTGAAATAGCGGAAGAGCACGCCACGAGTCTGCTCACCCAGCACGCGGCGCATCGTCATCTCCTTCGCACGCTTGCCCGTCAGAGCTACAGTGAGATTCACGTAGTTGAGGCAAGCCGAGACAAGCAGGATGAGAGCCACAAGCAGGAGCACTTCGACCAGACTCTTGTTGCCCTTCTTTATCTGACTATAGCTCTCGTGCGCTTCGTCGAAATATATCTTGTCGAATCGCGTGAGCGAAGAACCCCACATCGCGGCTCCCTTGCTCCCATCACGGGCATAGAACACGGTCCAATATTCCACATACTTGTCCAACAACTTGTCGGCCAAAGCCTGGGGATCCGCACCAGGCTTCAGAGTCAGGAACGTCAGCGTATTGCCGAAATTGTCCATCGAAGGGTACAGGTCGTAGGCTCGCTTGATGCTGAAAAATAGGTCATTCTCTTCGAACAAATCTTTTCGCCCGAAATCCTCCAACACGCCACAGACGGTAAATATGTCGTCCCCTGCCTTCAGTTGTTTGCCGATGGCATCCTCGCCCGCAAAGGCTTTGCGGGCAAATGCTTCCGAGACTATCACATCATGGTCATTGGTCAGCACCTGCCGACGGTCGCATCCCCTAAGCTCATAGTCAAACATCTGGAAGAAGGTGGAATCAAGATAGGCGGAAGTAGCTCTGTAGTATTCATCGCCAACCACCACGTCCTGATCATTACCTCTAGCTATTCGTGTCCAAGTGTCAATCTCAGGGAATGAAGGGAAAAACTCTATGGGTGTATCGAGTGTCAATCCATAGAACTTTCCACTTCCCAAGGCGTAAATCTTATCGGCATTCTGGAGATTCTTGCCCACACTGAACTCCGTCTTGGCATACGACACCAGCAGAATGATGAATCCCAGTGCAAATGCAAGCCCGAATGCCTCGATAGCCGCATATAGTTTATTTCTTGAAAGGAACTTCAGGTAACTTTTCATTGCTCTTTTCTTTTTTCAGCACAAAGATACGCCAAAATCAGCAATTCTCCAAAGGTTTTGGCCCTCGCAGGACACGAATGTCAAAAATTTATACAGCATTGTGTCTAAAAATTTGACACTCTATCTTCCTTTTGTACCCCTAATGGGCGAAATCTCCTGCCGCAAGAATCATCCTCGGGCTAAGACTTTTCATCGCGTAATCAGTTTTTCTTCGCCCATATCAGAAACGGCTCTTCTCCTCGCTTCCTGCTCCCGTGCCCTTGTACTTCGAAGAGGTGGAATTGAAACTGTATCGAATGGACAATTCAAACAAGCGAGAGTCATGATGATTTATCTGCGATAGCATACGCGAACCATAATTGATTCGGATATGCTCTTGCGAGTTGAACAGGTTGCGACCTCCCA
>JAGCFN010000003.1 GCA_017650085.1 Bacteroidaceae bacterium
ACAGCACAAGGTGCTGGGTGCCGGAATAAAGGCTGAGAACATGGACCTCAGCGTGAAACCGGGTGACGACTTCTATCAGTACGCTTGCGGCGGTTGGATGAAGAATAACCCGCTGCCTGCTGCTTACTCACGCTATGGCAGTTTCGACAAACTGGGCGAGGACAACAGTAAGCGCATCAACACTATCCTCACCGAACTCTCACAGAAGAAGAGCGAGAACGGGAGTCTGGAGCAGAAGATTGGCGACCTATATAACCTCGCTATGGACTCTGTTCGCCGTAACAAGGATGGCGTGGCTCCAGCGATACCTTTCATCAAGCAGATTGAGGATGCAAAGAACATTGACGAACTGATGAAGTTCGTGTATGACCAGTGTCAGTATGACGGTGACTTCATCGCAGGTTTCGGTTTCGGGGCAGACGAGAAGGACTCAAAGAATAATATCTTCCAGATATATCAGGGCGGTCTGTCGCTCGGTCAGCGTGAGTACTACGTGAACAAGGATTCTGCAAACCTTGCCCTCATGGATGCTTATCGCAAGCACATGGTGAATATGTTCAGGCTCTTCGGCTTTACGGAGGAGAAGGCAAAGCAGCGCATGGAGCGAGTGCTGAAACTTGAGACACGCATTGCCGAGTTCTCACTCTCACGCACGGAGCTTCGCGATGTGGAGAAGAACTACAACAAGATGTCGTTCTATGAGTTCAAGGCTAAGTACCCTTACTACCCTCTCGACGAGCTTCTTGCTGCAAGCGGCATCGACAAGAAATACGTGGAGAAGCTGGTGCTCGGTCAGCCAAAGTTCATGGAAGGCTTGAATGAGCTTATCAGGAACATGAACGCAGAGGACCTCCGCGCAAAGCTGGAGTGGGACTTCATTCAAGGCACAACATCATTGCTCAGCGATGCCGTTGCTGAGGAGTCGTTCGATTTCTTCGGACACGTGAAGAGCGGTCGCAAGGAGGACTACCCACGCTGGCGTAAGGCAACATCACTCGTGCAGAACATTCTCGGTCAGCCTCTCGGCAAGATATATTGCGAGCGTTACTTCCCAGCTTCAAGCAAGGAGAGGATGATGCAGCTCGTGAAGAACCTTCAGATTGCTCTCGGCGAGCGCATAGACGCACAGGAATGGATGACACCTGCTACGAAGAAGGTGGCTCACGAGAAACTGGATGCCTTCTATGTGAAGATTGGATATCCTGACAAGTGGAAGGACTTCTCAGGTCTTACCATCGATGCAGGCAAGTCGCTTTTCGACAACGTACTTGCATATTCAAAGTTTCGTCATAAGCAGTATCTTGACGAGAGGATGGGCAAGCCAGTGGATCGTGACGAGTGGCACATGACACCTCAGACGGTGAACGCTTACTACAACCCTACGACCAACGAGATTTGTTTCCCTGCCGGAATACTCCAGTACCCATTCTTCGATCCAGAGGCTGACGATGCCTTCAACTATGGTGCTATCGGTGTGGTTATCGGTCATGAGATGACTCACGGCTTTGACGATCAGGGCTCACACTTCGACAAGGACGGCAACATGTCGGACTGGTGGACGAAGGAGGATGTGGAGAACTTCAAGAAGCTCGGTGACTTCTACGCAGACTTCTTCTCAACAATCGAGGTTCTTCCAGGCTTGAAGGCAAACGGAAAGATGACCTTAGGCGAGAACCTTGCTGACCACGGCGGTCTTGAGGTGGCTTATCAGGCATTCAAGAATGCGGAGAAGCAGAACGCAAAGGCTGACGAGAAGGTGGCAAAGGAGAACTCAGGCGAGAAACTCGGTCTGACTGCCGATCAGCGTTTCTTCTGCGCTTACGCCGGTGTATGGGGACAGAACATCACGGAGAAGGAGATTCGCAACCGTCTGCTCAACGATGTTCACTCACAGGGTGAGTGGCGCGTGAAGGGCGCACTCCCTCACATCAAGGCGTGGTATGATGCGTTCAACATCAAGCCGGGCGACAA
>JAGCFN010000031.1 GCA_017650085.1 Bacteroidaceae bacterium
AAAGAGGAGCCATTAGTAGCGCAAGTACAGCCTGCACAGCCCGAGCATGTGTCCGAGCCCGCAAGAATGCCTGCAAAGGAAGTAGTTGCAGAAGTCTCAAAGCCCGTCGCTACTCCACGCAAAGAGTTATCTTTAGCGAAAGCTGATGCTTCAGCTACTACAGGGCTTGATATTCCTGCCCGTGAATATGCAGGTGCTGTTCAGAAACCTAAGATGGATGACATGGAAGGCATTGCCTTCGAGTCTGTTGACCAAGCTCTTCAAGATCAAATCGCAAATCAGGACATCGCTTCGGCAGACTTGGGTTCGGGCACCACTATGCGACTTCGGGGGATAGGAGATAGCAAACCAGATTCTTTTCTCGTGGCGGTCAACGGCAAGACAGTGTTTGACTCACGTGGCATGTCGTCAGAAGGAATCGACAGACGCATTGAAGAGTACCTCAATGAGCAAGGACTTTTGCAAGACATAAAGATACCCTGGAAGAACGGTTCAATAGAAATCTACGCCTCCACCCCACAGGAAAGAGAAGAACATCAACGCATGATTGCTAATGCCACTATCGTTCCCACATCTGCAGACTTAGGTAGTCCGAACACTTTGCGACTTCGGGGGACAGGAAATAACAGGCCAAACGACAAGGACAGAATCGACTCCACGCTTATCCTGGTGAATGGCGAGCCGCTGCCCAATTCATTAAAGTGGCAAGTATTGGGCGAATCCATCGATGACGTGGACACATACATGCCTCGG
This sequence comes from Bacteroidaceae bacterium, assembly GCA_017650085.1. GTDB lineage: Bacteria > Bacteroidota > Bacteroidia > Bacteroidales > Bacteroidaceae > Physcousia. The sequence continues at coordinate 754 of JAGCFN010000031.1, forward strand.
TACTTTTCCCAGCAGGGCCTGCTGATTGACAGCGTGTATGTCCACAAGGACAGTGAGTTTACGGAGAAGTACGGCGGACTCGCGAAGTATGGCGTGATAGAGATAAAGACCGTGCCCGACATCTATTGCGACGCCTACGTCCGCAAGCATCCAAAGCTGATGAAGAAGTACACCAGAGTGGAAGGATACGTTGTGAACAATGAAGGCAAGCCTTTGACAGAGGCTTGGGTGCATCTCAAGGAAGAGTCGCTAACCGGTGCTGCGACCGACTCCACAGGCCATTTCGTCTTCTGGGTTCCGAGAAAGGATGTCACGCTTCGTGCCGAGCAACCTGGCTACAAGTCCTTCGAGTTCTCGCCCACCGACAAAAACCTTGTCATGCATCTCGAGAAGAGCCACAACGGCTACAACATGCGGCTTCGCGGCAATCCCGAGCCAACGCCAGAATTACAGGGACAGATTGCAGGCTTGCCTCCTATTGACATCCGTCTGGTGAAGAATGATTACCGCCGAACTATCAACAAACAGGCACCAGACACCATTCTCACCTTGGTAAACGGCAAAGAGGATGAAGCATTCAATCAGTATCGCCATGAAATACCTTACTGGTCGATAGCATTTGTCTATGACTACTTCTTTCAACGGAACCAACTGTTCTTGCGCCAAAAGGCTTCCAGTGGCGATGAGGCGAAAAGCTACGCTCACCTATTTAACGGACGAGACATCAGATGGGTCATAGACTACCTGACCATACCTTATACGCCCGTCAGTCAGTTCACGCCCGAGGAACTCAAGGCACGTCGGCTTGCATACCTCCTTCGCTGCTACCGGGAAGGCAAAAACAACCAGGACAATCACGGCATGCCCAGCCCCGACCTCTTCGACACACCTACCGAGGAACGCCTTTTCGGTTTGCTTGGAGCAAAGTATCATAATAGCAGTTTCGAAAGGTTCGGCCACGTCAGTCGTGACAGCCGAGGCACTTATATCCCGTTGGAGCGCAACACGCAGTTCACGGTTCAGGATAAGATTTGGGAAGAGAACGGCGAATGGCTGGGCATGGAGGACGATGAGCGGTTCAACGCTGCCCGCGACGAACTCGAGAAGGCTGCTGCCGAAGCTTCTTCATCCCTGATAGAACGTGACGACAGCATCGTGGGGATGGCATTCATCTATGGAGGAAAGGTTACGAAAGGAGCACCGCATGAGTCACCCGTGATGTGGGTATTGAAAGATAAAGTGAAGGAAAGCACTTTCGAGTTCACGCCCGACGAGGATGCGCCGTCCTACTGGACAGCGGAGGTTTATTACTCCACTTATTTCCCAAGGCAAATGGAAGTGCATCTGCGCTCCGTTGACAAGCTCTACGCCTCCGAATGCCCAGATATCCTGAACAT
>JAGCFN010000032.1 GCA_017650085.1 Bacteroidaceae bacterium
GTCTTTTCAGGACAAGCTTGCTGCATTTTGTGGAGGATTCCACTCTCTGTTGCAACAATAAATTCCTTTGCTTCATCTTCCTGACTAAACTTGAGAAGAGCAGCCGTACTGCCTACCTTATCTGCAACCTTAACAATAGGTCCTTTACATTCTGGATGGACAAGTATTTTGGCTTGAGGATGTTCAGCTTTCAGTTCAAGGATTCGTTCCAGGCTGAATTTCTCGTGAACATGACAAGCACCATCCCATAAAAGCATATTTCTACCAGTAAGCGAGTTGATGTAATTGCCGAGGTTACGGTCCGGACCGAATATTATCTTCTCATCTTTAGGAAGTGAATTCACTATTTTCAAGGCGTTTCCACTCGTCACAACCACATCTGTCAGAGCCTTTATGGCTGCAGTCGTATTCACATAACTGATGACAGTATGACCTGGATGGGCTTTCACAAACTCGCCAAACTCTTTTGGAGGACAACTTTCAGCAAGGCTGCAAGTAGCATTCAAATCAGGAACAAGGACCTTTTTGTCTGGACAAAGTATCTTGTTTGTCTCACCCATAAAGTGAACGCCACACATCACAATAATGTCTGCATCATTCTTTGCAGCCTGCTGGGCAAGGGCAAGACTGTCTCCAACGAAGTCTGCTATGTCCTGTATCTCACCTTGAGTGTAATAATGCGCCATGATGACTGCATTCTTTTCCTTGCACATCCTTCGAATCTCAGCCTTCATATCTGTACCTTCAGGTACAGGTTCTGTCACAAATCCGGCAGCCTTCCAATTGTTGTCAACCATCTTTTATATTATTATAAATGTATTATATTTTAAAATTAAATATATCTATGATGATGATGATATGGGGTTGATATGTTTATAACTTTTGGCCCATTTCATCGCGAAAAATGTTATGAACCGTTCTTCAACATTTCATCATCATTTATTAACCTGTGTATTTTGCCTTTTATATGCTGAGTACTATGCGATTACCTTATTTTTTGGTATTGGGTTATCAACATCTGTTAATAATATGCAAAGTTAATAATTTTCCTTTATATGCTGTCTTGATAAGTCCTTTTTTTTGCGTTGAAAGGGGTTTTATAACTTTTTTGGAAAGTGAATAACGGGTAGAGTGACATCTTTTTCCTGCTTTTTGTGTGAATAAGTGCGAACTTATCAACCAACTTATCAACATAAATTGTTAACTTTGTCAACACAAAAAAGGTCATCGAAGAATGAGAAAGCTGAAAGTGACGGAAATGGGCCGACTGAGTTTGGCTGAATACAAGGCATCGGAAAAACAGCCTATTGTGGTTGTGTTGGATAATGTTCGAAGTCTTTACAATGTTGGAAGTGTGTTTCGCAGTAGTGATGCTTTCTGCATAGAGGGTGTTGTGTTGTGTGGTATAACTGCCAGACCTCCCCATTCTGAAATTCATAAGACGGCTCTTGGTGCTGAGGAAAGTGTGGAGTGGAAGTATTTCGAGAGGACAGAAGAAGCTTTGAGTTGGTTGAAGCAGCAGGGTTACACGGTTCTTGCAATTGAGCAATGTGAGGGCAGCACCATGCTTCAGGACTTTCAGAGACAGCCTGGAGAGAAGTATGCCGTCGTGCTGGGAAACGAGGTGAAGGGCGTTCAGCAACAAGTTGTGGACTTGTGTGACGGATGTCTTGAAATACCTCAATATGGAACGAAACACAGTCTGAATGTGAGTGTTGCTGCAGGCATCATTCTTTGGCACTTGTCGAAGAAGTGATCTTCCCCAACTTGATAGAAAAACTAAGCACGCCTAGTTTGTGGATTAGGCATGCTTAGTTGATCAATTACATGTGCCAAGTTTGCCATTCAGGCACGCTTCGTTTCCTTATCTCCTTATTCCGTTGATGAGGAACTTCTTGGCTTGTTCTCTTGAATCCTTAGCCTTGACAATGTCGTCCTTAGCCTGATCGTGCTCATCCTTCAGGTTTGACATGTTGTTCTGGGTGCTTTCAATTTCCTGACGGATGTTCTCAAGCTTTTGCTGAGCCTTTTGAAGGTTCTGTTCGGCCTTGGCTACACCCTCTTCTGCTTTAGTGGCTTTCGACTGGAGCTTCGAGAGTTTGTCACCAGCCTTGGCGTGCTTGTTCTGCAGTTTTACTGACTTGTCCTGAGCTTTTGAAAGGGAAGATTCGCCTTTCTTCTCGAGCGAAGCGGCTTTCTTGGCGACCTTGAGGTTTGCCTGTGCCTTTTTCAGTTCAGCAGTTTTTTTGCTGATGTCGGACTTTGTGATTGTGCTTGCATCCAGTTTTGCCTTTTGCTTCAGAGTGTTGAGCTCGCCCTTGAGGGTTGCAACTTCCACTTCGAACTCGTTTTTCCACTGTTCGCAAGTCTTGCCGTCATTCAGTGTTTGTGCCATTACGGGCATTGAGATGGCAATAGCCACCATTGCTAAAATCTTTTTCATAATGTTTAAGTTTTTGAGTTTATGAGTTTAAAAGTTGATGAATATTATGGTTTATCTGCATAGTTCTATGCATACTTTGTCTTGGAAAGTGCGTCCCATCGCCGATGAGCCAACGCCCTGATTGATGATGGCAAAGGCGAGGGTGTGTCCGTTCGCAGTTGTAATGTATCCTGCAAGCGAGGAGATGCCGTTGACGGTACCAGTCTTGGCTCTGACGTTTCCGTCTGCTTCTGTGCCTACCATACGGTTCTTCAGGGTTCCGTCGAAGCCTGAAACGGGCAGCGAAGGCAGCAGATGTTCCTTGATGGACTCTGTTCTCCAGGCATAGCCAAGCAGAGCGACAAGCATTTCGGCTGAGGCATAGTTGTAGAGCGATAGTCCGCTTCCGTCTGCAACCTTGTACTGATTGGCATCCAGACCTATTTTGCTGAGCAGGTCTTCCGTTCTTTGAGCGACTTCTTTCCTGCCTGCAAACTTCTTCCCAGTTGTGGCTGCGATCTGATAGAACAGGCATTCTGCATAGATGTTGTCGCTGTTCTTCATCATCGGTTCCAGCAGTTCATCGAGGTCGTGGCGAATAGAATAGACTGTTTTCGACTGTCTGTCGGCCTGACCTTTCAGGCTTTGGGTGCTCGTGCTGAAGTTTATGCCAGCCTGGGTGAGTGCTTGAATCCACTTTTCCTCGAAGCCGTCTTTCCCGTTTACAAGCAGGGTGGAGAGTGGCCCATAGTCGTCGTCCCAGCACCAGCCCCAGCCGTATTCCTTGTCTTCGCGCATGGAAAGGTCGAAGACGAGATTGCCTGCTATTCGTTCTATACCTTGTTTCTGCTTGATGGTCAAGGCCGCTTCGAGCAATTCATCATAGATGACGAGGGGATCCATTCCGCCAACAACGATGAGATTGCCTTGCAGAACGCCACCCGTCACCTTTCCGGAGATGCGGAACTCTGTCCGAAGTTGGAAATCTTTCTTCAGGCAGTTGAGGGCCGTAACTGCCGTAACCACCTTCTGGCACGAGGCTGGACGCATTCTGTGGGCTGCGTTGATGGCATAGAGAGGCAGTCCATCCGTCAGGTCATATACGTAAAGTCCCAACTGGGTGGTCTCGAAGATGGGCGATTGACAGAGCGAATCGAGGGCTCTTTGCTTGTAGTATTGCCAAGTTCCTTCAGGGAAGGGATACACCTGGGAAACCAAAGGACGGGCACTCGCCACGACTTCAGGCTCCAGAACCGCTTCCTCTTCCTGAACTGCGACAGGTTGCTGCACCACTGCTGGCTGAACAGGCTGTCCGTTAGCCTGATAGCCGTAATGGCGAACACTTCGCTGCGAAGCACAAGATGCCGTCAGAATCAGGAGGAGAAGGAACTTTGTGTATTTCATTTTCTAGTGTGTCGTGAACAGATTTGCCGTGTTGTCTGGTTAGAATCTATAGCCCAGAACCAGTCCGAAAGCCTGATTGTAGGCACTGAAGCCTTTTTCGAAGGGGCGAAGGCCGCGACTGTATTCAAAGCCGAAACTGAAGCGGTTGCGCTCGTATGCCAAGCCTGCATGGATGCCCATGTCAAAGCGTCTGATGCCGTCGAAGATGTCTGCTTCGTAGCTTGACCAGAAGTCTGTGACGTTCACACTGCTTCCGACCACTCCATAGGCGAAGTACGGGCCGGCTTTCAGCACGATATTCTTTCCTTCGTTCAGTCGGAACTTGTATGCCAGGAAAGGCGTTCCCTGCACGTAAGCCATGAGGACGGCCTTGTCCCTGGTGAAGGTGTTGACGTATTTGGGGTTGAATCCTTTCAGGTCGAAAGCTATTTCAGGAATAAGATAGAAGTTTTCGAAGAGTCGCAAATCATAGGAAAGGCCGGCCTTTGCAGCGACGAAGACCTTCGTGTCGGCATCGCCTCCCACCACAGATGCCAAGCCAACTCCCACCTTGGCGGTAAAGTTGTATTCCTTCTGAGCACTCGTCTGCAAAGCGACAAGCACTAGTGATGCGACAATCAAAAATTTTTTCATAATCCGTGTATCCTAAAGAAACATGCTGCAAAGTTACGAAAAGGAAAGCGAACTGCAAAAGAAAGATGTAATTTTCTTTTGTTATGATGAAAAACACAGGCAGGGAAGTTTCAAAACATCACACGTGAAGATTGCAAACATCAAACGTGAAGATTGCAAACATCAAACGTGAAGATTGCAAATGTCAAACGTGATGATTGCGAACTTAACTTAGGAGGTTCCAAAACGACTTTTGCTTGCTCTGTATATGCCTCATTATGTGCAAAAGGTCGGGACTTTATGAATCTTTTTCATAAAAAAATTTTTTTAATGAACATAACTTCCTATTTTTGCCCTCGTAAAACACCTATACATTATTATAAAAGTATGAAATCCGTAAAATACATACTCTCTTTCTGCTTTGCTATCTGTCTGCTAGCTCTCTATGCTGCTGATATAGACGGTATTTATGTGTGGAAAGACGGCTCTTTCGCCAGATTGGATGTGGCGGAAATGCTCTTCGCAGACGAGAAAATAACGATTGGCGAAACCGTTTTCGACGTGAATGAAGTGGATAGCATCACTTTCAGAAAACCCGATGAAACGGGCGAAATTGTGACTGATACCTTATATATTTTATATGAGGGAGAGGTTGCGAAGGTCAGTCCGGAAAGGGTGAAAGGCATTACAACTGAGATTGTCGGAGCCGCAGTCAACCTGACGAACACAAATACGGACAGGGAGATGTGCTTCATCCTTAGCGGAGAAAGCGAGGAGGGAAGTTTCACCTATAACGGCGAATACAAGGCCTGCATCCGACTTGCTGGCGTGAGTCTGAAAAGTACGACTGGAGCGGCTCTCGACATAAAGTGCGGCAAGCGAATCGCTCTCGAACTCTTCGAGGGAACGGAAAACTATCTGGAGGATTCAGCAGACAGTCTCGACCAGAAAGCAGCCCTTTATTGCAAGGGCCATCTCGAGGTCAGCAAAGGCGGAACGCTTACTGTGAAAGGCAATTACACCCATGCAATCAAGACGAAGGAATACATGACGGTGAAGGCCACGACTGGCGGCATCAACATTGTCGGAGCGAAAGGTGACGGCATTCATGCAGGTCAGTACTTCAGGATGAATGGCGGTTCTGTCACAATCAAAGATGTGAAAGGTGACGGAATACAGGCTGAAGCAACTCAGGAAGGAGATGATTTCGACGGACAACTCGTGCTTCGGGGTGGCACTCTCAATGTCTCAGTTACAGAAAGAGATGTGGCTGCCATCAAGAGCGACAGTTTGATGACTATCGATGGGGGCAATATCACCATCACCACGACTGGCGACGGAAACAAAGGCTTCAAGAGTAAAGACGACATCATCATAAATGGGGGAGAAATCGACATTACCCAAACCGGCAAATACATAGTGGTGAATAACGACCCAGGCTATGTTGTGGGCATCAAAGCAAGTGATGAACTCGACATTTGTGGCGGCTCGATCATCATCAACAATACTGCCGAAGCAGGAAAAGGCATTAGTGCCGACGGCAATCTCACCACTTCTGAAGAGTCGGGAGAACTCACCATAAACATCAAAGCAAACGGCTCTGGAGCTGCTCTTGACCTTTCGAGAAACGTAGAAGAAGATGATGCTGGAGGCGACGGAGGTGATGGTGGTGATGATGGCGACGAGGAAACTGTCTATCGCATCTGTGTTGCACTCAATTCCACAACCAGCCAATATTGGAAGAATGTCGTGTATCTCTACAGTTCGGACGGCACCAAGATAGATCAATTGACTCACTCCATCACAGTTTCAGCAACAGGTCAGACTACGCGTACATTCTATTATTACGACTTCGACGAAGTTCCTGACGGCCAGTTCTACTTTGCAAGCGACAACTATACCCGTACTGGAGGAGGCGGTCCTGGCGGTGGTGGAGGCGGACAAACCTATACGATTCGCACCTCGACAGTAAGTGGTCCGACCGAAACGACACCTTCTGTCTATTACTTCATCAATACTTCCAACCCGCAGAGAAGCGGCTCAGTCTATACTTTCACAGTTTCCGACTACACTTCTCGCTACGAGAACGGCACAATCACAGATAGCGGCTCAGTCACTCCTTCAGGCAACAAGTTCGCTACTGCAGCAGGAATCAAGGGCGATGGAAACATCACAATTGCCGGAGGAACCCTCATCATCAACAATACTGGAGCGGCAGCGAAGGGCATTTCATGTGATAAGATACTAACCACGACTGGCGGCTCCATCACGATTACCAATAATGGAACAGGCACAGGAACGACCAGCAACTACTCGACAGCCAAGGGTCTCACTTCGGATGGAAGTATCAACTTGGAGGGTGGAACCATTTCCATCACAATGTCTGGGCAAGGTGGTAAGGGCATCAAGAGTGATGGAACGCTCGTTATCGGCAAGAATGATGAGGAAGGACCAGTTTTGAATGTCTCTACAACAGGAGCAAAATATCTCAGCACTTCGTCGGCCAAGGGAATCAAAGCAACGGGTGCAATCACGATAAATGGTGGTGAAACGGTTGTCACGACTGCAACTCAAGGTGCTGAAGGTATGGAGAGCAAACTGAAGTCGAACGCTTCGATTGTCTTCAACGGCGGCAAACACTATTTCAAGTGCTATGATGACTGCATCAATACGGCTGGAGCGATTAAGTTCGAAGGCGGCATAATCGTCTGCTATGGCTTTGGAAATGATGCAATTGACAGTAATTACGGACAGAGCGGAGCCATCCAAATCGGAGATGGAGTCGTGTTGACTTATACCACGAGAGGCAGTCCTGAAGAAGGTTTCGACTGCGACAACAACTCCTACATCCAGATAACTGGAAACGGAATCGCTATCAGCGGAGGCGGAAGTCAAGGCGGTGGTGGCGGAGGCTGGGGAGGAGGTGGCTCCTCAGGCAGTATCGGAAGCGCAGTTCAGGGCTATTATCTCAGCACTTCCAGCATCAGTTATGCACCAAATCGCTACTATACTTTGGCCGATGCGAGCGGGAACAATCTCGTTACCTACTCGGTTGAAGCCAGCTTCAGCAGTAGTCTTTCTCTCTTCACGGCTAAGGGAATGACGAGGGGCAGCAGTTATAATGTCAAGTATAGCAGTACCAAACCAACTGACGCTACTACCGAATGGCAAGGAGTTTACTTGGGTAGTTCGGCAACAGGTTCAACCCAAGTGACAAGCTTCACAGCCCAATAGAGAAAAGTTAACGTGTTAAGTCGGCCAACTTAACACGTTAACTTTGCAATTTTAACACGTTAACTTTGCATTTTAACCACGTTAAGTTTTCAAAGATGATGTGGTCTTCTGTTTTCACCTCAAAGTCAGGAGTGCATAGTTGATGCCGTCACATTGGATAGATGTGCAGGGAGGAGTGCCCTCATCTTCAGTTAAAGAAGGTTTTTCGCTTTGTTCGGAAACAGACAAATTCTCGATGGAATCGGCATTTTTTTGAACATAAACAGGTCGTTCGACAATCTTTTCCTTCTCCACAACTTGGGTGAGATACAGGGTGTCGTGAACTGGTCGAACCACTTCGACTGTGTCTGTCGTTTGAACAAACTGGACGGATGGGTCCTCATTCACAATCGAATTAAGGGACATACCAAGGACTATACCCACGACAGCTGCTGCTGGTGTGGCCACCCAACCCCAGTAAGAAGCCTTTTTGCTGAGTGGATTTTTTGGGACATGCATTTTCCTGTTGTCTTCGAAGGCAAGGTTTTTTGCCGATTTGGTGAGTCTATTTTCAAAGTTTTTCATGCTGGACAAAGTTTTTTCTTGAGTGTTTGGGTTAATGTATAAAGTCGTGATTTGACGGTTCCTTCAGGTATCGCCATCACTTCGGCTATTTGTGGAACGGAAAGCTCCTCTTCGAATCGAAGGGAAAAGAGCAGTCTGGCATCAGACGACATGTGTTCCAATTCCTGTCTTAAAGCCTTGTCGAAGGCTTCGTCATCCATTTGGTCTATGACTTTACTGTCCTCTGTTGTCGGTTGATGCAGGCTGACAAACTGCTCGAACTGCTTCTGATGTTCTGCATGACGGTAGTGATTCTTGAGCAGATTAAAGGCGATGGTGAAGAGCCAGGTACGGAAACTCGCTCCAGCAAACTTGTCGCGAGCAGTCCAGACACGCATGAAGGCATCTTGCATAAAGTCGGAAGCCAAAGCTTCATCCTTGTCTAACTGCCTGAAGAAGAAGCCCATAAGCCTTCGAGCATGACGATGGTAGAGCTCGCCAAAAGCCCTATCATCGTCCTTCTCGCTTACCCTTTGCATCAGTTCATCATCCGTGAACGAGCTGAGAGGCTTGAACAAATGGGAAATTGTCATCACTTCTCTTCGATTTGTGCCTTTAGCAGATTGTCGAAATACTCTTGTGCTTTGGTTGGGAACTGCTTTCCACATCTGTAAAGGCACTTGTTGAGGATGTTGTGCAGATGTTCCGCTTGTGCAATTTCACCTCTTTTCTTGAACTTCGAAATCAGGTTGCTAAGGAGCGTAACATGGTTCATGTCAGTCATTCCGCTTGTTTCCCAATCGTCATACACAAGGTCGGGCTCTGCCAGATACTCAAGGTTGTAGACCTCTTTCACATTATGCATGGCTACGGAAAAATTGTCGTAAGGTTTGGGACTGTACTTCAGGACAAGTCCCTCGTTGTAGATGCTGTCCTTGTTCAGAATAGTGGTTTTGGGGTTTGTGGGTGAGAAGTAGGCAGGCCTTTTGCTTTCCTTTATCAAGTACATAATGATGTCAGCCTCATAATGCCTGGCCCAATCCTCTCCGTATTTGCTGTAATCTTGCACATTAATAGTGAGAGGCTTGATGTTCAGCTTCTTGTAAAGAGCCTCCATAAAGCTGTCTGCATGCAGGAACGACACGTTGATGATGGTCACATCCGTACGTTCGCCAAGTGCTTCCTGCAGTATCTTCATCGGAGCAGAATCGAGGTCTCCGTTTGGGAAGTATATCGCGTTTGGCTCCATACAGAGGAGCATGTTCCTGTTGAACTGCATGATGCGGGCTGGATAATACTTGTTCCTGTACGACTTGGTGAACAGTTCATTCACGAGAGGGCTTTCAGGATCGGCAATCCACATGCGGCAAGCCAAGTAGTTGATGTCCTCTGCACAAGCATTTTCCGGCATAAGTTCTACAGCTCGACGAACGAAATCTCCTCTTTCGTAAGCAATGGAGTCAGCCCTTAAAGCAAAACGGCTCTTGCACAGGTTCGATAAATAACTGTCAGGAAAACGGGTTTCTATCTCGCGAACCACTTCTGCCGTCTTCGAATGGTCTTGCTCTTCCCAACTTTCCCATCCATTTGTAAAGGATTCATAGTAATACGAGGCCTTGAACAAGTTCCTCCAAGCCCATTCGTCTTGTGGATTCTCGTCAATTACCTTTTGCCAAGCCTCCATTTGGGCAGCATACCATTCCGTCTTATTCAATTTTGAGACGAGAGATTCTATGGTTTCTGCCTTCTGCGAGAAGGCAAAAGTTCCGCATACGAGCGTTAAAAAAAGAATGATTGTCCTTTTCATATTCTTAATCTGTGACTATACATTATTATATTTCCTATTTCTGAGGCGCTCTCATAATTGCAAACACCTGAAAACGGAAAACGTTCAGTTATAATCAGAGATTAAGGTTTTTTAGAAAAACGACGAGCCATCTTTTGTCAGAAGACTGCCTTCACGATTTTGCAGACATTGTCAGGCTTGGCCATAGTATAATAATGTATGGCAGGGAAACCGTGTTCCAGGAGTTCGCGACTCTGCTTGATAGCCCAATCTATGCCAAGCTGGTAGGCATCTTCGGCTGTCTTTGTCTTGTTCATCAGGCTGACAAGTTCCTGCGGAATGTCAATGTGGAAGGCTCGCGGAAGCATGTCAATCTGTTTCTTCGACGAGATGGGTTTGAGGCCAGGAATGATGGGAACGTTGATGCCAGCCTTCCTGCAAAGCTCAACAAACCTGAAGAACTTCTCATTGTCGAAGAACATCTGAGTCACGATATAGTCTGCTCCAGCCTCCACTTTCCCTCGAAGATTCTGGATGTCGCTCTCCAAATTGGCTGCCTCGAAGTGCTTCTCAGGATAGCCAGCAACACCGATGCAGAAGTCGGTTGCAAGCCCTTGTTTTACTGTAGGGTCGAGATATTGGCCACGATTCAGGTCGCTAATCATTCCAACCAATTCCGAACTGTGCGAGAAACCGTCTGGTTCTGGCAAAAAGTGCTTTTGTCCAGGAAGTGCATCACCTCTCAAAGCCATAATGTTGTTGATGCCAAGGAAGTGAAGATCAAGCAGTTCGCTCTCAACACGACTGCATGAAGAACCTCCACAAATAACGTGTGGCACAATCTCCAATTCGGGATAACGGCGCATAATGGCAGCCACGATTGCAACTGTGCCAGGTCGTTTCGCCAAAGTCATCCTGGTGAAAGTTCCATCACCTTTTGGCACGAACTCAATCTCGTCGCGATGGCAAGTGATATTGATGAAGGGAGGTTGGAACTCCATCAAAGGGTCAAGGCTCTGATAAAGACGGCTTGCATCGCTGCCTTTCAAAGGTGGAACAAGTTCGAAACTGGCGAAAGGACGCCGTTTGCCATTCAGGATGTCGATGACTTTCATGTTATGATGTGTGTGTTATGAACTTAGACAAGAGGTTTTCGCCTTCTTCGATGGTGATTTTTCTTCGTTGACAATAGTCGGCAAGCTGGTCTCGATCAATGCGTCCAACAGGGAAATATTGGGCTTCAGGATGCTTGATGAAGAGTCCACAAACGGAGGTGGATGGCTGGATGCTGTAGTGGTCGGTTAGAGTGACATCGAGTTTTTGCTCGGCTTCCAGCCTGTCGAAGACGATTCGCTTGAGTGAATGGTCGGGACAAGTTGCATATCCGAAAGCGACTCGCATCAGTTTTTCACCCGTATAATGTTGTCTTTGAAGCCATTCGGCTCCGGCTTCTGCCAAACGGGCACAAAGTGCATGCGTCATCAAGCGTTCTTCTTCGGAACTCGGCTCCTGCAAAGGCCTTGCCGTTACCAGGAAAAGACCGATAGGGGAGGGTTGCTGCTCGTCGAAGAAGTCTGCGAGACAACGGTAATGATGCGTGGCAGATTGGCTGCGAAGCATCGGCAAAGTTTGTCCGTCGTCTGTGAGCACGATGTCGTTTCCCTGTCTTTTTGCTGGCTCTTCCTTATATAAAGTCTCCACTTTCAGCAAGCCTTTCTTCAGGAGCGACTCGAGAAATTGCTTACCTTCGCGAAGTGTTTTTTCCGCTTCTGGATTGACCAAGAGCTGAGGCAGCGTTTCACCTTTGAATCCCCAGAACAACAGGAACATCCGCCAATCGATGAGAGGAAGGAGTTCTTGGCATTGAACATTGAACATTGAACATTGAACATTGGCTGGACGAGAAGTGTTCCAATTGTATTTTGGAGCAAGCTTGTTGGCTTCTTTGTAAGGCGTCAAGGGTGCATGATGCTCGCTCCAAGCATCACGAACCTGTTGTTGTTCTTCCTTGATTTGCTCGATGAAATCGGCCTTTTTTGTTGTTAATCGCTTCGCCAATACAGATGTTTGCGAGGCATCGCCACCATAAATGACCAGACCATCGTAGAGAGGAGCAAGCTTTACGGCTGTGTGGGTGGCAGAGGTCGTTGCTCCTCCAACCAA
>JAGCFN010000033.1 GCA_017650085.1 Bacteroidaceae bacterium
CGAGTTCACGCCCGACGAGGATGCGCCGTCCTACTGGACAGCGGAGGTTTATTACTCCACTTATTTCCCAAGGCAAATGGAAGTGCATCTGCGCTCCGTTGACAAGCTCTACGCCTCCGAATGCCCAGATATCCTGAACATCCACTACAAACGCCTGACTGGTGTCGTGCAGGATGAGGAAGGCAAGCCCGTAAGCGGTGCCCTTGTGTCCTATCGCGACCGTCCTTACTTCTCTCAGAGCGATGCGACCGATAGCCTGGGACGTTTCGAGCTGATGCTCCCCAATACGAGCGACACAATTAGTGTAATCAATATTAATTATGAGAAGCAGACCCTTCGCGTCCTTCCCACCGATTCCGTCCTCACCATCCGCCTGAAGAAGATTGACTGGAGTGAAATAAGAGAATCATTAAAGAAGAAGCAATAAAAAGACCCTCTCTAACTCTCCCAAGGGAGAGGACTATTTCGGGAGGGAATCAAGAGAAAAAAAGCCCGTTTTCTTGGAAGATATTGCAAAACTCCATATCTTTGCGGCATAAGAAGGAAACTCATCAACCCAAACAAGGAACATTATGAAAAAGCGAATCATCTTATTGATGGCTGTGCTGATGGCGGCAGCCATTGGCGCACAGGCTCAGAGCAGGCTGGAACCGATGACACAAACTCAGCAGAAGCTGTGGGGAGAAAAGTATTTCGGGACATGGCTGTCCGAGAGGGCAATTCAGCAAATGCTCATATTCCCTTCATTCAGCTTCCCCTCAGCCCTGTATGTGTATTACGGTTATGGGGAAAGCGAACGGCTGCAGGTAAAGTGGTGCGAGGTGAACAAGGAAGCCGGGCCAGATGAGCCGAAACTGAGGTTGGATTCCATAGAGGTCAAGACAGACAAGGCCACGGCTGTGATGTTTTCCGACCTGATAGAACATGCCGTCGCCACATGTATGTTCAATGATGAACGACTTGGATTCGACGGAACCACATACTTCTTTGGGAACAGTATTCGTGTTGCCACGATATGGTCGCCCGATAGCGGAAGCAACTGCAAGAGGCTGACAGATGTGTTGGAAAAAGCCATGACGGCTGTCAAGAACCAAAACGAGGACGAACTGAAAGCATTGCTTCCCGAGGTGGAGTCGCTGACAGAGGTCTTCAAGAAACTTTACCCTAAAGACTGATATCAGGAAAAACTTGTTAGTTAGTTTTTGAATTAATATCGGCGCCACATGACTCCTGCGTTGTGAAACGCGGGAGCTTATCGTATATGGCCTCCCTATCCTTGTTTATTACCGACCTTGAACTGCGTTCGAGACCGGCTGCACTCGGTAAAGCATAAACAAACTATTGGGTTCGATTCTGCTTTACCCTCGTTTATTACCGACCTTGAACTGCGTTCGAGCTCGGCTATCGCTCGGTAATGCAGATGCATGCATCCGCATTACTCTCGCTTATTACCGACCTTCATCAGGGCGATGCCGATGATGATCCAGATGATTTCGCGGACACGGCAGATGATGCTGACAAAGAAGCCTTGCTCGACGGTCAGGCCCATTGCTGCCGTGGAAATAGCAAAGCCTCCTTCTTGTACGCCGAGCTGCATGGGAAGGAAACCTATCAGGTTGGAAAGCAGCGTGGTAAGCGAGACAATAAGGATGCTGTGAAGGAAGGTGAGGGTGATGCCATCGAACCCTCCGCCACCATCTATGCCGAAAAGAAGGAGCATGAAGAGCACTTCGGCACTTTGCACGATACGCGAGAGGTACTCAAGGCCCAAGGCTGCATAGAAGTTCTTGCGACTCTGCTGATGCAAGGCAGCGATTTGTGCATCCACATTATGCAGGGCTTCTGCATGCGCTTCGAGGAATCTGTCACTCCATCCTCTGAGCCCCGGCAGATGGCCCAACCAGCGAATCAGCCTCACGACGAGTCCGTACCTGTATCCCCTATAGAAGAGGTAGAAGGCAATCAGGCAGAAGACGATGATGATGCCAAGCACGATGGCAACTGTCGTATCGAAGGGCAAGTCGCCAACCAACGCGAGTGCAAGGTAGAGGAAAACAGACGTGAACCAGAACCAGAAGTGCGCAAAGACGTGGAACATCGCATAAAGGATGACAGAGGAGGTGGCGTGCTGCTTCGAGATGTCCTTGCTCAGCTCCATGATGCGGTAAGGTTCTCCACCGAGACCACCAACCGGAGTGGCATAGTTGAGGGCATAACCCGTGATGGTCAGCTTGTAGATTCGCCAAAAACCGACGGTTTCATCGGGATCTGTATTACCCTTGATGACCGACATCCACGCGAGTGCATTGATGCCATACACCACTATCCAGATGCCCACGATGGGGATGAGCCACCATCCTGCGCGGCAGATATGGCCCCAAAGCTCAACGAAACTGACGTCAAACGTGAAGAGCATCACCACGACACAAACGATGCCGAGGAAGAAGAAGAAATTATTCCAACTCCACTTCATGCTCCAAGTCTTACTTTTTCTGCAACCCTGCGGCAGAATGCCTCGTGTCGGCGATTAATATAATATGTGAGAAGTCCCATACAGATGGCTTCGAAGAGGAAATTGAAGACAGGCAAGTCGATGAGACAGAACAGGAAGAACATGCCTGAGCGGAAGTTGAAGGTGAGCATCGCATTCAGCGGCATGATGGCTTTCGACTCGCGATGAAGCTCCTCGCGAATCTCGTCGGGCATATTGCCGGCACTTCCATATTTCTCGCGCAAAGTTGCGATAAGGTTCTGGAACTGAGGCGTGGACTTCTCCTGCTTGCGCGTATAATCTATATATGTCTTGAGGAAATACTTCCAGAGGCGATTCCCTTCGGCAGGTGTCTCGTCGTAAACCTTCTGTTGCTGGACGGAGGAGTCGAGTTCGCTGCCTTTCTCGCCTTTGAGAAGGAAGAGGTGAACCTGGATGTAATAGTCGGCAAGCCGTTGCTGACCGCCCATTCCTGCGAAGCCCGAATAGAGTGCCAGGACGACGACTACTGCAGTGGCGATGAGAGCATTCTGTTCCGTATCGGGTATTCCAAGCCATCCAAATTCGAGAGAATGGTGGTTGTAGAAGCGCACCATCAAGAGGACATAGATGGGGATGAACCACACAAAACCGGCCATTCCATCGAGAATTCTGCCCAGACGACTCTTCTTCCCGGTCATCCTGGCAAGCTGTCCGTCCGTGCAATCGAAGATGTCAGCCTGGCAAAGCAACAGTACGCCGATGATGTTCATCAGGAGTCCGTGCCATCCCTCGTAGTAGAAGCTGCCGTGCATGAAGAACACACTGGCTGCGGCTCCGATAATCATGGAGATGATGGTAACGGTGTTGGGGTGAATGTCGAGTTTCGCGAAGAACAAGGCCCAGAGATAACTGAGCGGACGAACCACGCGATAATCAAGCCAATCCTCTGTCTCAGAGGACTTTAGGGTTGCTTGTACTTTCTTCTTCAGGTCTTCTATCATCTTATCTTTTGCTTTCAAAATTATGAACCCTTCCAGAGTCGCTGCAAAACATATAGTGCGACGATCGCAAACGTATAGTGCGACGATTGCCATTTACTAGTGTGACGATTGCCATTTACTAGTGTGACGATTGCAAACATCAAGTGTGACGTTGGCGAACTTCACGTTAGTCGTTTGCAGACAACCCTGCAGAAGTATTCCACCATTTAATCTGCAAAAGTACAACTTCTTTTTCAATTATGCCACATCTTCTGCATTTTTTTTCATTTTGCTTTGTGGTTCGGGAGAAAAGTCGTAACTTTGCACGCCAAAATATAACTAAAGAAGATAATGAACTATCTTGACAGAAACGAATTCAATTTCGAGCCTTCCGAGAAGGTCATCGAGGCCATAAAGAACTTCGACCCCCGCACACTCTGTTTCTATACCCGCATATATGACCAGGGGAAGAAGAGCGTCGTAAGTGTCAGACTGAGTGAGATTTACGGCGTTCCCGAGGAGCAAGTGCTCATTGGTTACGGCGGAGAGGAGATGCTGAAGAACGCCATCCACTACTTCCTGATGGAAGGCGACAACAAGACTATCCTCATCCCCGAATTCTCGTGGTGGTACTACAATCGCGTAGCTGGCGAGTGTGGCGGTTCGTTCGAGATGTACCCCCTCTACGAGACAGGCGATACCTTTGCCTACAACGTTGAGGAAGTCATCGCCTACACCAATCGCATTCACCCCAGAATGCTGCTCCTCGCCTCGCCCAACAACCCGACTGGCAACAGCCTGACGAGCGAAGAGATTGGCCGCATCATGGAGAACATTCCTACAGACACAATGGTGCTTGTGGACGAAGCCTACGCATCTTTCATCACGACCGACGTCGACTACATCGCTCCTCTGGTGAACAAGTACAACAACCTCATCATATCCCGTACACTCTCCAAGTTCTACGGACTGCCAGGACTGCGTGTCGGCTTCGCATTCATCGGTGCAGGTCACGACCAGTTCCTCAGTTACTGCAACAAGTATCTGGGGTATAATCGCTTCTCTGAGGCAGTTGCGTTGGCCGCTCTCGACAGCGACGAACACTATCGCCGGGTCGCAGACGAGATGGATTGGGGACGCAAACTCTTCCAGAAGGAACTGGGCGACAAGCCTGGCTTCAAGGTATACAAGAGCGTGGCCAACTTCATCCTCATCAAGTATCCGACCTCCATCAAGGAGAAACTGCAGAAAGCCCTTGCAGATCAGGACTATAAGATCAAGTTCATGGGCGACAAAGGCTTGGAAGATTGCCTGCGAATCACCCTCGGACGACGCGAGCAGATACAAACCGTAGTTGACACCATCAAGAGCTGCCTCTAAGAAATGCGTGCAATAATCCTTGCTGCGGGAACAGCCTCACGACTTCGTCCGCTCACACTTCACACGCCAAAGTGCCTCCTCAAAGTAGGCGAACGCACCCTTTTGGAACGTTCGATGGATGCCCTCATCAAGGCTGGCATCCGCGAATTCTGCATTGTGACGGGCTATTTGCACGAGAAAATCGAGGACTTCGTCAAGCAAACTTATGGAGGAAGCATCGACGTGTGCTTCATCCACAACAAGGACTACGAAACAACCAACAATATCTATTCGCTTTGGCTGGCTCGTCCGAAAACTGACGGAGAAGAGGTTCTCCTGCTCGACAGCGACCTGCTCTACGACGGACAAATCGTCGAGCGCGTCCTCGCAGACAGTCACGAAAATGTCCTCACCCTCATTCGTCACGAACTTGGCGAAGAGGAAATGAAGGTCGTGATGAATGAAGATGGCGCCATCACCGAGATAAGCAAGACCTGCAACCCAGCCCTTGCTGCCGGCGAAAGCCTCGGCATCGAGCGAATGGGAAAGGCTTACACGACTGCACTCTACAAGGAGTTGGACGTCATGATGAACGAGGAGCACCTCGAAAACACATTCTACGAACTGGCTTTCCTGCGTCTCATCGCCAAAGGAAGCACCTTCTCTGTGCTCGACGTCACAGAACTCTTCTCCTGCGAACTCGATACAATCGAGGACTTCGAGAATGCCAAGCAGCGCATTCCCGCACACCTCTTCTAAACTTCACATAGGAAAACAAATAAAGAAGCGAGGGCACATTGTTGTGTCCTCGCTTCGCATTTACTGACTTCAAAGCGGAAGATTATTCCTCACTCCAGATATCCCAACTGTTATCTTCTTTCGTGAGGGCTTTGTTGCCATCAATAGTTTCGTCACTGATAATCAGACTTTCAGCAAGCATCTGTGTTGCCTGAGCCGCTTCAACCTGCAAAGCAGGCACGATATAAGTTTTCTTCATATTAATAAAGTACCTTTTTGCCGTTAATAATGTTGATGCCTCTCTGCTTCTTCTGCAAGCGTTGTCCGGCAACATTGTAGATTGTGCTGTTCTCATTAAGTGCGTCAACACCCTTGATGCCTGTTGCATTTTCATCATCAAAGACGAATACCTTAGCATCAGAACCAGTTATCTCAAGGTAGCCTTTACCTGCAGCAATAGTGGTTCCCGTTGTTGCCTGATAGAAAGCTACACCTTCAGAACCTTCCGCAAGGATGTATTGAGAGCCATCAGCCGTAACTTCCTTGACTGCAGGCTTCAGCAAGTTGCCTTCCAAAGCAGCAGGAGTCGTAGCAGCAACGGGCAATACATAAGCACCTTCGGCTGCCTTCAGGAGCACAGCTTCGCCAGCAGGAGCAGCATCTATAGGTGTCAGATGAACATAACCTTCCTTTGTAGATTCCGTTACAGAATAAGCCTCAACATCTGTTTGGGAGAAGTCGATGTCCTTTGTAGCCACATAAGTTGCATAACCAACAGAGGAAACAAATACAACATTCTTCTCTGGCAGAACTTCCTCGCCCTTGGCACCGAAGTTGTCGAAGCAGAAATAAGCAGGCGTGTTCATGCCGTAATCACCTGTATCGCTGCTTGTCAGTTCGAAGCCAAGCTTTGCAACTGCTCCAAGGCCAGAGAGGTCAACATAACGCCAGTCATTGATAATGTAAGCAGTAGCCTCATCGCGCAAGTCAGCAAGGTAGTATTCCTTAGTGCCTGTCACCTCGTTGTCGGCATCATAACCAGTAATAGTCAGTTTGAACCAATCGCCCTTATCGAACTTCTTGGCAAAGCTGTCGCCACCAGTCAGGGAGTTGTAGGCATAGGCAGAGTTGGTGATATAGAAGCCTGGAACAACTTGTGGCTCAGTAAGCAGAGTAGCATAGCAAGGACCGTTGAACTCAGCGGCAAATGCAACGCCATAGTTTGCGGAGCCATCATAGCCACCGCCTACAACATTCTTCCATTGGTCGTCAAGAGAACTATAAGTATTGTCGGTCTCGTTAGCATAACCGAACCAGTACCAATAATCCCAGTCGCTCATGCAGCCAGTAGCAAACTCGAAGTCGCCACTCACGAATTCCGTGCGCTCGTCGTCCTCTTCTGTGCTCACACTCATGTGGCCTTCTGCGGGAACCACGATGTCTTCGAAAGTAGCTACCTCAGCAGGTAATGTCACATTCTTCTCAGGCAGAACCTCTTCGCCCTCAGCGCCGAAGTTGTCGAAGCAGAAGTAAGCAGGCGTATTCATGCCATAAGCGCCTGAATCGCTGCTTGTCAGCTCGAAGCCAAGCTTTGCAACTTCGCCAAGACCAGAGAGGTCAACATAGCGCCAATCGTTGATGATGTATGCAGTAGCCGCATCACGCAGGTCGGCAAGGTAGTAGTCCTTAGTGCCGGTCTCATTGTCTTCGGCATCATAACCTGTGATGGTGAGCTTGAACCAGTCGCCCTTCTCGAACTTCTTGGCAAAGCCGTCGCCTTTTGTCATAGAGTCATATGCATAGCTACTATTGGTGACATAGAAGCCGGGAACGACTTGTGGCTCAGTAAGCAGAGTAGCATAGCAAGGACCGTTGAATGCTGCGGCAAAAGCAACACCATATGTTGCAGAGCCGTCATAGCCGCCACCTACGACATTGTTCCATTGGTCGTCGAGCGTCTCATATTTCGTCTCTGTGCGATTTGCATAACCGAACCAATACCAGTAGTCCCAGTCATGCATGCAACCGCTGGCAAAGGCATAGTCACCGCTTGTGAAGAACTCGCGGTCGTCATCGTCCTCTGTGCCTACACTCATGTGGCCATCAACAGGCTCAGTAATGTCCAGAACGTCTTCGAAGGTTGCGATGGCAGGAGTTGTGGAGTCACCTACAGGCAATATCACGTCAGGTACGCGACCAAAGACCGCATTCTGCTGAATAGCAGTGAAGTTGGGAGCGCGACCCGTTTCCTTAGATGTGGCGCGGTGGTTGCCGACGGGATCGCCAAAGCCACCAATGCACATCACGCCATCGGTAATTTTTATTTTCTTTGCACTCCAGTCGTCAGGGACAGTGAAGGTCACAGCCTGAGCGGTCGGAGTGGCTGCAAACGTGTACTGATTGGCCTTGCCCTTCGTCACGCTAATGCCATCGCTGACCTGCTTATAGTCGAGGAATGCATTGAAGTTGTGGATGCCTGCCAGCTTGCCAGCAGGATGATAAAGACCCGAATACTGCACAGTTACAGCATCGCCAGGGTTCACTCTCGTCACGACTTCATCGCCAACCTTAATTTCTCTGTGGCACGGTTTGGCTGTCATGACTTGGTAAACGCTCTTGCCATCTGCTCCAGTCAGGCAAACGATGTTGCGACCTTCGGTGAGTTTCAGCGTGTAGCTGCCGTCTTCGTTGGCTGTGACACCTTCGGCAGAGAAACCTGTGTAGGAAGCCATACTCTCGCCAATAACAGGACGGGCAAGTGTGACGCTTGCAACACCTTCTGGCGTGAAAGTATATTCGAAGCCGTCTTCCGTGTCAAGATAGTAAAGCACATCGAACTCTGCATCAACATTCTCCATAGAGAGTTTGGTGTCGATGGGGTCGCCGCCGCCCCAAGGAGTAACAGTCGACAGGTAGTCCTTATTTATAATAATGTTAGGAGTTATGCCTGTAGCCTGTTCGCCGACAGTTACCACGAAGGCGCCTGTGTTCTCGGGCCAGATTGCGCCCCAGTCGTTGCCGCCTGCGAAACTGCTCGAAGTGGCGCTGCCGTTGTAATTATCCAGGTGGATAGCATCGTAGGTAACAAGCACAATGGCTGTTCCCTCGCCTACTGCTGTCAGCAGTTCATCCTCGACCTTCACGACGCTTTCATCAGCCTGACCGTTCAGGTTAACTACCGTGAAGTGGAAGTCAGGTTCGATGAAGTAATTGGCGGTGATGGAGTTGGTGAGCTCCCAGTTACGCATGGGCAGGATGTCGTAAGTGTCGCCCACGGCATCGAGTTGCAGGTGTCCGGCAGGGTTGATGTTGAGGAAGAGGTCACCCACGTTGTAGCCGCCGTTGGAGGTCACGTCGTGGTCAACATACTTCGGGCTCTTTGCTTCCAAATCTGCATCGGTAAAGACGAGTTCTGGACGCTTTGTCTCGTCCGTGCTCATAGTGAAAAGACCGGCTTGAGTCAGTTTACCTTCCTTGCTGACGCGGTAGTTGTACTGCTGCTTGTCTGCGAGCTTGAAAGTATAAACTGTGCCATCTTCGTTGACGCTGACAGGCTCAACCTCCTTGAACTTCACGAAGTGAGCGGTCTTTGTGCCAACGAAAACTGTTGCTCCTGCTGGTACGGTAATGGAATAAAGAACACTCATCGGCGCCTCAGCCTGTATTGTAGGATTGGAGGTCACAGTGCCTGAGTAGCTGGCAGTCATGTAACCCTCTGCCTGATGTGCTTCGGAGGGAACAACATCGAGGTAGTAGGTGTTGCCATCGAACACCATGAACATCTTGTTGCCGCTTGTGTAATCACCAATCGTGGTGTTCACCGTTGCGCCTTCCTTCGTGGTAACCTTGAGGTCGAGGGTGTAGTCCGTGTCATAAACCCAATCGGTGTTCTTCACACGCACCTCGGGAGAGTAGATGGTGAAGGCAGTGTGCTCAGCATCGATGTCGAGCTGGATGGTGCCGCTCACCGTTTCGCCGTCGGCAGCTGTTGCTGTCAGGAGGTAAGAGCCAGCAGCGGCATCGAAGGTGTACTTGTTGCTGGTTGGCTCGCCCACACTCACACTTTCATTGGTCGTGATGTTGACCAACGACTTGATGAGCTTACTCTTTGCATTCATTGTCACAGTCACCTCTGTGGCAAAGGCATTGCTCGCTACGAACAATGTCAGCGCAATGAAACTAAGTAATTGCTTTTTCATAATGTTAATAAATAAGGTTTATAATAAATTTGTTGTTTGTCTGTGGTTTGTTTAACTGTGGTTGTTGCTCAACTTGACAGGCTTAGTTGATTGCATGGTCGCGATAATGCAATTGCACAGTCGCGACGCTGCAATTGCACAGTCGTGATGCTGCAACGAACTTGACTGCATAAGTTATCTATTATAGAGTGTCTTCTTTCCATTTTTAATGTAGATACCGGACCGCTTCATGCTTCCACTTTGAGGGAGTAACCTCGTCGGAAGTCTTCGGCCTTGCAGGTCATAGACGGCTTCTTCAATCCCTTCTCCGAAGGTGGAGGCTGTGAGGGGGCTTATCCCATCAAAGTGTCCGTCTGGAGGCAAAGCGAGAAAGTGGCCTGGATTGATGTAAACTTTGTGCTTGCCTAGAAGCTGACCGTCAGGCGACCACTGGTAGAGATATCCTGCACCCTCAAAGGAACCGGCATCGGTGCCGTAGATATAGCCCGTATAAGGGTTGACATAAATGCCATAAGGCTGGTTCATGTTCATAAAGTCGGCCTTCAATGTTCCTGGCAACGACTCGCTTAGTCCACGCTCGCCACCAGTCTCCATCATCTCTTTAGGGTCGATGGTGAGCTGAGAGAACTCGTATTCTCCTGTGAGATAAGAGAAGCTGGAACCAACTGCGAAGAACTTGCCGTCGAGGGTTGTCGTGTTGTAAGTGGCTGGATAATCAAATACGACGACGCAGTCTTCATTATTGAGAGCTTTCTTACAGTCGAAAATCAGGCCGCAAGGGGGCACTTCGTAGTAGTCTCCAGGCGAGTTAATGCAGAGATATCGCTCGCTTTGAGACATCTCGCCATAGAGGTTGGGAACCCCTGTGTCAATAGTCTTTTCTACAGTCATCGTGCCAGCATTGATGATGCTCACAGTCGTTTCGAACTCATGGCCTTCCTCAAAGGCATAACCTCCCGTGTTGGCCACAAAGAGGCGACCTTCATAGAGAGCAATCCCCTCTGGCTCGTAGCCCACTTCACAAGTGGCAACAACCTTGAAAGTGCTAATGTCAATCTTTGCCACAAAACCCTTGTCGAAGTAAACTGTCCCTTCGATTGTCTCGCATTCGTGTCCGTAACTGGTGACGTAGACGTACTCTCCATCACTACAAAGCCGGCGGTTGTTGGGAATGTCCTCTGTTGCGGCAACTACTTTGCCGTCTGGATTGATGAACTGCACAATGTTTGACCAGTTGATGGCTATGGCTATGAGGGTGTCGTTAATTTGTATGATGTCGTTCGGCGTATCGCCAAGTTTCATACCGTTTCTGTCCCTGAACCACTGGTTGCTGACTATCGAGCCGTCCTCAAAGTAGCTGAGTCGCCCATTGTCGGCTTGCCACATGCCTTCGTTCAAGAGGATAATCTTCTCTTGCGCGCGCGCGTCACATATATATAATAATGTAAGGCTGAAGAGTATCAAGAGTCGTTTCATACGCCAAAAGATAATGTGATTTTATAATTGCGACCTGGCATTGGATAGCGAGGAATGTGTTCATATTGGATGTCGAGCACGTCGCAAACCTCCAAGCAAAGCCCAAGTGAGACTTTCTTAATGTCGTGGGTGTAGGAAAGCTTCATGTCGATGTTGTGGTAAGGCTCCAGAATGTCCTCGGAATCTGCTTTGCTCCACATCCTTTCGCCAACATAAAGGTACGATGTGGTGAACTGAAGCGACCTCCAACCTGCTATTCCTGTAATGCCTGAAGAGAAGGTTGGCGAGTAACATATCGGCTTATCATACATATCTTCATCCGTTGGGTCAGTTCTGTCAACGTCCCTCTGCCAGGTAATTGAAGAGAGAAGAGAGAAGTTCCACTGCTTCGTATGATAGTGTCCCTTTAGTGTCGCGTTCAATCCACGGCAGAAGGTCTTACCGTAATTCATCATCGACCAAGTGTATGTGCCCTTTAAAGGCAGGCAGACAATGCGGTTCTCTATCTTGTTTCGATAGATGTCGGCTTGCACATCAACTGCCCATTGTTTGTTGTTCCAATGATATTCTGCGCCAAGATTCAATTGCTTGGTGTCCTCCGGCTTGAGGTTTCTGTTGCCGACCTGCGTGTAATAGAGGTCATTGAGGGTAGGAGCACGGAAGATTTCCTTGTACCAACCTCGAACAGTTATGCCGTAAAAAGTGTAAGCCAAAGATACCGCAGGAGTCCATTTATCTATCGGATCGGCAGCCCCTGCATGCACAAAAGTCCAGTCGGAATAGCGTTGGTGGAGTGCAGAAACTGCGGCTTGGATACCATTCCACCTCATTTGTGCGGCAAACACAAGCTTCTGATCCACTCGTTTCACATCGTCGAATCGCTTCAGGTCGGCTTTTAAAATGCTGTACCTAATGTCGTAGCTCGAGGAAAGCGACAGCCAATCCCAAGGCATATAGGCAGCACAAAGGGCTCCATAGGCATCCTGTTGGCGGTAATGGTTATTGACGCGAGCGGTGTTTTGGTTCTCCGGATAATCTGTGCAATAACGCAGATACTCGTTGGCATACTTGGTGTTAGCCTTGAAGAGGACTTTCTTGAAGAACCTTTCCTGATAGCTTGCCTGCACAAAGAAATCACGATCCCACTCTCTGCCCACGTTTGTGTACTTGTCGCTCAAACGCCGAACGATACCACCTGGGCAGCCTCGCTCGGAATCATAATAGTAGATGTGCGAGGAGAAACCACCCTTGAACAAAGCCGCTTCGACACGACCATAGCGGATGTCGCTATTTGCGCGACGCCCCACAGTGTCCTCATATTCAGAATGATAGCGGAAAGGATAGTCGCCTCTGGATGTGCAATACTCTCCGTCAACAAAACCTTGCCAGCCTTTCCAATTGAATTGTCCGTTCACTTTCGCCATCCAAGTATGGAACGAAGCATTACGAAGCTGAACTGAAAGCGAGTCGTGAGTGGGCCTCTTGGTTTGCAAATAAACCGTTGCACCCGAGGCATATTCACTTGCTGACTGGCAATAGTCGAGCCTGTTGGCATTGTAAAGTGACACAGTTTCCATTGAAGAGAGCGAGAACTTGCCAAGGTCGACGGTTCCGTTCTGCGCATTTGTCAGACGAATACCATCGACGTAAACGCCGACGTGCTGTGCTCCCAAAGAACGCACATTGATGGTCTTCAAACCACCAAGCCCGCCATAATCCTTAATCTGCACGCCTGCAAAATACTTCAAAGCATCGGCAACCGATGTTGTACTCAAGGCTTGCAAGTCAGCACCGCTCAATGTTTGTGATGTCGCAATAGTGCGAACCGGTTGCTTCGAAGTGACAGTCACCTCGTGCAACTGCTTTATGCTGTCTGTCGGATTCTGCGCACTGGCACTTGCTGTCACAGCAAATGCCAATACGGTAGCCAGAATCGCTAGCAGATAGTATTTTCCCATTGAATATTGAATATTGACCATTGAACATTCTTCTCCCTTAGGAGAGATGCTTTATCTCCCTCTCTTTTGGAGAGGGCTGAGGTGAGGCTGTTTTCTGTCATCCTTGTCCCGAGGATGCTTATTATGTTATGCGAAATGGCAGGTTTCCTGGCTCTTGCCCGGCAGCGCGTCTTCCCAGGATGATGTCCCAGTGACATGCATGCGCTGCACTAAGAAGGCAAATACAGTAGCGGGCACTGCTCCGGCCTTACACCGGATTCCCTCTCTACCCTACTCCTTGTTACAGAAGCATGGGTATCACCATTTGCGCCACAAAGGTACGATTATTTATGTAACCTTGCAAGAGAAAAGACAAAAAAAGCACGCCCAATCATTTGATCAGGCGTGCCTTCCTATTTTATTCACCCGCAAAGGTGAGGTTTCTTACCATTCTTCGTCCCAGATGCTGCGAGGACCAGTTGTTGTACCAGCGTCTTCTTCGTCGTCAACGAACTCAAACTCTTTTACGTCAGCGATCCCAGTGCCTGGTCCATTATATTCGAAACTCGTCTGCACCAAAACGTTATCTTGATGCTGCAATTCTACGGCAAACAACTCGGGTGTTTTATATGTCTTTTTCATTGTATGTTCCTCCTCTTACTTAATGATTGTCTTCTTACCATTGTTGATGTAGATACCCTTCTGAGCAGGCATGCCTGTGAGCTTGCGACCATTCAGGTCGTACCAAGGATTGTTATTGAATGCACCATTGACAGATTCAATAGCAGTTTC
>JAGCFN010000034.1 GCA_017650085.1 Bacteroidaceae bacterium
ATAATAATTAGTTAATACTTAACTAGTTAGAAAATCAGAAGAGGACTTTTTCCTACCTCGGGGGATATGTAGGGCACTAAAATAAAACTGTCATCTGTCATCTGTCACGATTCCAGGCATAGCTAGGGAACCTTGCTAACGACGCACGTTAAGTTTGCCAATGACGCACGTTAAGTTTGCCAATGACACACGTTAAGTTTGCCAACGAGGAGTGGAGTGTTTAAAGTTGTGTAGCTAGAAGCCTCCTAAAGCTGTGTAGAGATTGATGAGAGCCTGAATGCCCTCGTAGTGGTTCTCGACCTCCCTAATCTGGGCCGTGAGCAGGTCTTCTTGCGCTCTCAGTACCTCGACGTAGGTGTTCGTGCCGTTGTTCATCAGCTCTCGCGTGCCATTGTAGGCTTCGTGCAGGGAATGGACGGCGGAAGCAAGATAGGCTGCCTGTTGCTCTGTCTTTCTGCAGATGTGCATCTGGCGGTAAACCTCGTTTCCTGCATTCAGCAAGGTCTGAACGAACTGCAGACGGGCTTTCTCTTGCTCAAGTTGGGCGTTCTTATGACGCGCTTTCAAACGGCCTTGCATGAAGAGCGGCTGAACGAGCGAAGCAACTGCCTGTGCCAGGAACTGCGAGGGATTGACCGCCCCTTCGCCATTGCTCCATCCAAGCGTGGCAGTTATCGTGAGGTCTGGATAAAAAGCCTGGCGCGCCTGTTGGATGTCGTAGTAGGCAATCTCTATGTTGCGAGCTGCTTGACGGACATCTGGCCTTGCTTCGAGCAAACGCACGGGCAAGCCGATGTGGAGATGGGAAGGCATTTCAAACTTCTCGAACGAAGAACGCTCGATGTGGTGGGGCGCTTCCGAAATCATCTGGCATAGGGTAGCTTCTGTGGTGAGTATGGTTTCCTGTGTGTCCACAATGCCTGACTGCACGCCAGCCAGATAAGCCTCCATCTGATAGACAGCTGGACTCATGTACAGACCTGCCTCGAAGAGGACACGCATCGCCTCGAGCGACTCCTCCCAAACGACCTGCGTCTCCTTGAGAATCTGCAACTCGCGGTCTAGCATGATGAGATTGTAATACATGGCCGCAACATTGGCCGACAACTCCGATTGTACCGCTTGTTTGTATTCCTCTTGCATCTGCACTCGGGCTTTTGCCTGGCGCTTCTGGCTTGTCACCTGTCCGAAGATGTTGAGCTGCCAAGAGGCTTTCAGAGGGACGATGTACGAGCGAGTCGCCATGCTGTTGAAGTGGGTAAGGGCTCCTGAAGGCTCGAACGAAAGGGTGGGCAAAACGTCCAACCTGGCAGAGGCAAGGTCGTTTTGTGCTTGCTCAATGGTCAGTTGAGCCAACTTCAAGTCGGTATTGTTCTGCAAGGCTCTTTCTATGAGTTCCTGCAGCAAGGGGTCGGTGAACAACTGTCGCCAACCTATTGCTCCCAGACTCAATGTGTCATCAGGCTGTACGACATCGCCCATGATGTCTGCCGGCACCGTGTTGTTTGCTCCGTATTTCTGGTAGAGTGAACAGCTGGAAAGAAGCATCAGGCCAGCTGTCATCCATATCTTCGCTTTATTCTTCATCTTTCTCTGGAGTTAGTTTCTCGTGCAGTTTCTGGAACACCATATAGAATGCAGGCGTGACAAACAGGAGGGCTATGGTGCCTATTGTCATACCGCCAATCACGGCAAGCGCCAAAGAGCGGTTACCTACGGCTCCTGCTCCGCTGCCGACTGCCAAAGGCAACATGCCGAGTATCATGGTAAGTACTGTCATCAGAATAGGACGCAAGCGGTCCTGACAGGCTCCGATAGCGGCATCAAGGATGCTCATGCCTTCCTTTCGCTTCTGCACGGCAAACTCGGTTATGAGGATGGCCGTCTTAGCCACCAAGCCAATCATCATGATGATACCCGTCTGCACATAGACGTTGGCTCCCACGCCCATCGATTCCATCGGAATGATGAAGAGATAAGCGCCGAACAGGGCAAAGGGAATGGAAAGCATGACAGCCCACGGAATGAACAGGGAGTCGTAGAGGCAGGCCATGATGAGGTAGATGAGCAGCATGCAGATGCCATAGATGAGCAGCGTTTCGTTCGAGCCGGCATTCTCCGCTTCCTCGCGAGCCATGCCTGAATACTCGTAGCCGAATGTCTCGGGGAACACCTCTTGCTTCACCTCGTCGACAGCCTTGCGCACATCGTCGCTGGTGTATCCTGGTGCGGGGAGCGTGCTGACGGGATAGGAGGGGAAGAGGTTGAAGTGGAGGTCCATCGCAGAACCTGTGTCGAGACGCATAGAAACAAACTGCGTGACGGGCACCATGTGGTCGCCAACAGGCACGAAGATGTTGTTGAGCATAGCCTCAGACATACGATACTCCTTGCCTGCCTGCACCATCACGCGATATACATTATTATATTGTACGTACGAGCCGATGTAGTCTCCTGCCAAGAAAGTGCCGATGGTTTGCAGAACCATCTTTGGAGAGATGCCCATGCGCTTGCAGGCAATCTCGTCGACATCGAGCCTGTACTTGGGGAAGTCGGTAGAGTAGGTGGAGGATGCAAACTCCGTCTCAGGCCTTTGAGCAAGCTTTTCCACGAACTTCTCGCCCATGGCTACAAACTCGTGCTTATCGGCATTGCGCGAAAGGTCTTGCAGACTGAAACTGATGTCGGAACCATTGCCATAACCTGGAATCTGAGGCATCTGGAAAGCCGTAATGTCGGCTTGCGGCAGGTTTATCGTGGCCCATTCCGTGATTTGCTCCTGAACATCGGCGATGCTGAAGAAAGCGCGTTCGCTCCAATTCTTGAGGCGAACCATGAGTGTGGCGTAGTTCGTGCTGGTAACGTCCTCCATCATGGAGTAACCCGTCAGCGCTCCAACAGTTTCCACTTCATCAAGCGACTTGATATAGTCCTCGAGTTCCAACACCGTAGCTTCTGTTTCGTCCAGGTAAGTACCAGGAGCCAGCATGATGTTGACAAGCAAGAAGCCTTGGTCCTCCTGCGGCACCAACTCGCTCTTCGAACGCATCACCAGCAGGCCTGCCAGCAGACAGAAGACGCCCAGCAGAATCCAAGCGTAGGAGGCTTTCTTGATGAAGCGCTTAATCGCCTTCATGTATCTGTCCAGCAGAGCGTTGTAGGAAGTGGAGTAGGCCACATACATGTAGTGCCCGATGCCTTTCTTGTGTTCCGAACCGTTGTTAGGTCTCATCAGGAGCACGCATAGAGCAGGGCAGAGCGTCAGAGCCAGAACCGTCGAGATGCCGACAGAAGAGGCCATCGTGATGCCGAACTGCTTGAAGAATGTGCCTGTGGTGCCCGACATGAAGGTGACGGGAATGAACACTGCCATAAAGACGAGCGTGGTAGAGATACAGGCCGCA
Organism: Bacteroidaceae bacterium; assembly: GCA_017650085.1. Taxonomy (GTDB): domain Bacteria; phylum Bacteroidota; class Bacteroidia; order Bacteroidales; family Bacteroidaceae; genus Physcousia. Next base: position 3,405 of record JAGCFN010000034.1, read on the forward strand.
GTCACTTCGCTCAGAGCGTCAGTAACGGCTCGTCGCATGTTTGTGGCTCCTCCCTCAAGTTTCGTCATCACAGTCTCCACCACGACGATGGCATTATCCACCACAGTACCGATGGCCAGCACTAAGGCAAAGAGCGTCAGCAGGTTCAGGGAGAAGCCTGCTATCTTGACGATGGCAAAGGTGCCTATCAGCGAGACGACAATCGTGATGGACGGGATGAGCGTGGCTCGGAAGTCTTGCAGGAAGAAATAAACCACAAGCACCACGAGGATGATGGCCACGATGAGCGTCTCCACCACATTATACATTGATGCGTAGAGGAAGTCGTCGCTGGTCTCAAGGAGTTTGAACTCCAAGCCAGCCGGCAGTCGCTTCTCCACTTGGGCAAGCACTTTCTTTATCTCGGCGTTCACCTTTGTGGCGTTGGCTCCAGGCGCTTGCTTCACATAAAACATCACACCGGGCTTGCCGCTGATGTTCGTACGGAAGTCATATGCTCTGGCACCCAACTCCACCTCTGCCAAGTCGCCCAAACGAAGTATTTCGCCTTTCTCGGAAGCGCGTATGATGATGTTCTCGAACTGCTTCATGTCGTCAAGCAGACCGTTGAACTCAATGTCTATCTTGTCGGTTGCACTCTCCAGGCGGCCGACGGGGACAACGAGGTTCTGCTCGTTGATGGCTGCGACAATCTCGTCTGGCGTTACGCCGTAGAGGCCCATCAGGTCGGGCTTCAGCCAGATGCGCACACCATACTGCTCGCCCATCACCATCGTGCGACCCACGCCTGCAATACGGCTGATGGCTGGCATGACATTGATGTCGAGGTAGTTGGAGATGAACGACTGGTCGAACTTGCCGTCTGTGCTCTCCAGACTCATAATCATCAAGGTGGCGTTGACGTTCTTCTGTACGGTAACACCGTTTCTGATGACATCTTCAGGGAGTACGCCCGAAGCCTGACTTACGCGGTTCTGCACGTTCACGGTCGCTTGGTCGGCGTCCGTGCCCTGCTTGAAGTAGATGTCTATCTCGCCTTCACCATTCGAAGTGGCCGTGGCGTCCATGTAGATCATGTTCTCCACACCGTTCACGACCTCTTCCAGAGGCATGATGACGGACTCCATCACGGCATGGGCATCTGCACCACTGTATGTGGCGCTGATGGTAACCATGGGCGGGGCGATGTCGGGATACTGCTCGACGGGGAGGGTCTGCAGGCTTACCACTCCGATGACAACTGTCAGTACTGCGATGGCGAAAGCCGCTACCCAGTGCTTTACAAAGAAATGTGTCTTCTTCTGCTCCACGACTTATTTCACTTTCACTCCGTTCGACAAATTCTGCACGCCATTGATGACGATTTCGTCGCCACTGTGCAGGCCGCTCTTCACGTAATAGTTCTGGCCGCTATTCGAGGGTATTGCCTCGCAAATGACGCCTTCCACGGTTCCGTCCTTGCAAACACGATAGAACATCAGGTGGTCCTGCAAGTGTACTGCAGCCGTTTTCGGCACGCGGAACACTTCCTTCATCTGAATGGGGAACACCAGTGTGGCAGACAGGCCGGAGCGCAACTCGTAGTCGGGATTTGGGAAGGTGGCCTTACAGATGACGGTACCCGTTTTACGGTCCACGATGCCGCCCATTTCCGTTACCACGCCTTCGTGTGCATATTCCACACCATTCTTCAGCTGCAGTTTCAGGCGGGGCAGTTTCGCGCTGACTGTCTTTCCGTCGATGTCCTTCAGACCTTCCGACGAGGGTTTCAGGTTATATTGGTCCAGCAGTTCCAGCAACTGGCTCTCCGTATAAGAGAACCAAGCCTGAATCTCGCTGTCGTCACTTACCGTACAGAGCAAGTCCGAAAGGCCGACCACTTCACCGATTTTGAAGCCGTTCTCCTTGATGATGCCAGTGATGGGAGACCTCACGGTACAATAACTCAATGTGGTCTGAGCCATTGCCAGCTGAGCCTGAGCCTGCTGGACAGAGGCTTGAGCCACGTGATAGGCATTCATGCTCGACGAGAGGACATAGTCGCTGATGATTTTCTTCGCAGCCAACTTCTGGTTCGACTCGTATTGGAGTTTCGTTGTCTCCATCTGTGCCTTTGCGGCAGCCAGATTAGCCTGAGCGTTCTGCACATTCAGCTTGTGCTCCGTCTGGTCGATGACGAATAGTGCCTGACCTTTTTTTACCTTGAAGCCGTCCTTGAAGTTCACCTGTCGGATGATTCCGGAAACTTGCGGGAAGACTTCCACCTCGCTCAGTCCGTGTAGCGAAGCGGGAATGTAGATGTTGTAGACCCTGGTTTCGGCCTCAACCTTCCTGATTTCGTACTTGATTTGGTCCTGTTTGGCTTTGCGCGAACTGCTGCCGCAAGCCGTCATCATGATGGCGAGCAGGAAAATCGGCAAAACTCGTGCCCAATTACTCATTTTCTTGTTCATTTTTCATACAAATTTGGGCGTAAAGTTACGAATAAGCGAGCGAAATACAAAAGAAAACCTCGTTTTTCTTTTCCTATCCGCGCAAGAGTGTCTTCAGGCTTAGGTCAAAAGTGCGATTTTTATGTTCAAAATCCAATTATTTTAGCGTTGTTAACCACACAACTTAACGTGTTATGTCGCCCAACTTAACGTGTTACGATGGCGATTTTAACGTGTTACGATAGCAATCATAGCGTGTCACGTTTGGATTTTACCTTGCAGATGTCGGTCAGTGCGCCCCTGAAAACTGCAAAAATCGCCCATTTCATCGAGAATTTTGGCATTCTCCCCATAAAGGTTTTACACCTTCCGTGACTTCTGCCGCGAGGCTGCCGAGGAACTCCTCATGATAGTTGGCCTTGGAGAGGAAGAGTAAGTGATAAAGGCTGGGTCAATTACAATTACAGTTATTACAGTTAAAAAAACAATATACAATAACCCCTTATATATAATATATAATTAGTTAATATATAGATAGTTATATATATAAGAAGGGGTAATTGTAACCTAAAAATAAGAAACTGTAATAACTGTAATTGTAATTACTCGGCGATTAAATTTCATCTAAAAAGCAGATTTACAATGAGATACGATATCAGTAAGGCTTCTGCCCCTAAGATGCCGAACCTCGGAAAAGGGACAGAATGCATCAAAATCCTGCTCTCGCAGGTATCAAATGACATCCGCGAACCCCTTGTTCCGATGCTCTTCCCCATCCTGGGCGCACACATCAGCGGCACAGAATTTCAGTACCCCGACCACACATGGAAGGAACCGTGTGGCATGATGGTCAATCTGGTGGCCGAAAGTGGCGGAAATAAGGGTCAACTGTCTTTTATTTTGTGAAACATTTTTCCTTGAAAAATTTGGAAAATCCGAAAAAATGTTGTAACTTTGTAGTCGATAAGGAAACAATAAAAACACACAACAAAATGATGCCAAACACAAGTCTCATAGTCCTGCTTCTCGCGCTTCTTTCCCTCGTCTCTGTGGCAAGTAGGGACCTTTTGGCAAATAAAATATGCCAGAAACTTGTGGGCATCAGCAAAAAGTTATATCTTTGCCCCGCATTATGCGCTGAAAACATGAAAACCTGTATGAAGAAACTTTATATTCTCCTGCTCGCTGCGATGGCTTGGGGCTCGGCTCTGGCTCAGGACAATGCGTTCTATTTCACGGACGCGGCACTTATGCCCGGCACAACTACGAACATCGAGCTTTGTATGAGGAATACCGCAACCAACCTGACTTGCTTGGAGGCTGAGATCCAGTTGCCGGAAGGTATTCTTATGGTTCTGGACGAGGGTGGCAATCCCATCGTCACACCCTATCCTGGCCGCAGTGCCAAGCACGAAGTCCTGGCTAATGTCCTCGACAACGGTAACCTCAAGTTGCTCATCAGTTCTATCGAAGCAAACCTCTTCAACGAGGGAGAAGGTCCGCTCCTGAGTTTCCGCGTGGAGGCCGACGAGGAGATTCTTCCCGGCGAATATCAGGTGGAAACAGTGGGAGAGTCGCTCCTCGTGAACACCGCTGCAGAGGCTTCCTACAGCGTGGGAACGACGGGCAATGTGCTTGTTACGGACGATGCTACGCCAATCGTTTCTCCTGTTGGCGACAAGGACGAAGGAACAGCCGTTTACAATCTTTCCGGTCAGCGCGTAGTTAAGGCCAAAGGCGGCATCTTCATCAAGAACGGCCGAAAGGAACTGCACAAGTAAACGACAACAACAGATAATCGACGATAAACATACAACAAGGGCTCCTGAATTACTCGGGAGCCCTTTCTCTTATTCTCTTGTCTCTAAGAGAGGGAGAGCGTTTCTCCTACTTGACGCGGCCCAGATAGCTGCCGTCGCGGCTGTCAACCTCTACGATTTCGCCTTCTTCGATGAAGAGGGGAACACGAATCTCAGCACCAGTCTCTACGCGGGCGGGCTTCAGCGTGTTGGTAGCGGTATCGCCTTTCAGGCCGGGCTCTGTCCAAGTAATCTGCAGATGCACCTTGACGGGTACGTCGGCATAGAGAACTGTTTCGGTGCTGGCGTCGACCACAACTTCCACGTTCTCGCTCTCCTTGAGGAACTTCACGCCGTTCACCTGGTCGGGGGCGATGGTGATCTGTTCGTAAGTCTCGTTGTTCATGAATACCAGGTCGTCTCCGTCCTTGTAGAGATACTGGCAGGGGCGACGCTCTACGCGTACGTCCTCGAGGCGCTCGCCAATGTTGAAGCGCTTTTCGATAACGCCGCCGTTCACAACGTCCTTCAGCGTCACGTTCATAATGGTGTTGCCCTTACCGGGTTTGCGATGAAGGAAGTCGATGCAGAAATAGAGCTTGCCGTCCATACGGATGCAGGTGCCCTTCTTGATGTCCTGTGAATTAATCATAAATGTTGCTTCTTTTGTTTATAACTCGTTGTTTTTGTGGTGCAAAGATATGAAAAAAAGATTAAAGATTAAAGATTAAGGAATAAAAAAGTTGCCTAATCCTTGTGTAAATGAAAAAAAAGGCTTAATTTTGCACCCCGAATCATAATGCGCACATAATAATTAAGCAATAAAAAGATATGAAAAGAACATTTCAACCCCACAACCGTCGCCGTAACAACAAGCACGGTTTCCGTCAGAGAATGACAACTGCTAATGGCCGCCGTGTATTGGCTTCTCGTCGCGCTAAGGGCCGCAAGAAGCTCACCGTTTCCGACGAAAGGCACGGTAAGTAAAGACGATTTTCAACAAAAAGGGAAAAGAAGTAAGGGAAACTTTACTTCTTTTTCTTTTTTATTACTATCTTTGTCGCGTAATTATATAAAATGAGTAACGATTATGGCTCTGGAGAAATTCAGAAAGAAACTTTTCAGCCCTTATGTCTATTGGAACCTGATAGCAATGGTGCTTGTGGGTATAGCTCTCTTCATAGGGCTTTGGGTGTGGATGGTACAATATACCAAGCACGGAGAAGGCGTGGATGTGCCCGACGTGAAAGGCATGCTGATAGGCGATGCTGAGTACGCCCTCGACGAAGCAGAACTTGTGACGGTTGTAGTCGATTCGGCTTATGTCCGCAAATTGCCGGCAGGAATCGTACTCGAACAGAAGCCCTCGCCCGGAAGCAGAGTGAAGTCGGGCAGGGAAATCTATCTGACTATCAATCAGAAGCAGACACCCACCAATACGATTCCCGATATCGCAGGAAACTGCTCTCGCCGTGAAGCGGAAGCACGCCTGAAAGCTCTCGGATTCAAGATAGGTCCGATGGAGTTCGTTCCCGGCGACCCCGATTGGGTGATTGCCCTCAAAGTGAATGGTCGTGAGGTCTATACGGGCGAACGAGTGCCAAGTGATGTGCCGATTGTGCTTGTCGTTGGCAATAGCGAGATAGGTAGCGGCGAAGACGAGTTTGGTGACCTCTTCGGCGATTCGCTGGGTGGCGAAGTCGAGACCGAAGTCTTTGACGGCTACGAGGAGGTTCTCTGAAAATGACGGAACTGGAGGAAGACATACTTCTCGACGACGAGCTTCTGGAGGAACAGTCTGAAGAGCACGAGCATTGGCGTATCGAGGTCGATAAAGGGCAAAACCCTGTTCGCGTCGACAAGTTCCTCATGGACCACATGCCCGGAACGAGCCGTAACCGTATTCAGAAGGCTGCCGAGGCTGGAAGCATCCGTGCGAACGACAAACCCATCAAGAGCAACTACAAGGTCAAGGCTGGCGACATCATCACTCTCGTCCTCGACCATCCGAAGCGCGATTGGGAAATCATACCTGAAGACTTGCCCCTCAATGTGGTCTATGAAGATGAAGTCCTGCTCGTCATCAACAAGCCGGCAGGTCTTGTCGTACATCCGGGTTGCGGCAACTATAGCGGAACGCTCGTAAACGCTCTTGCCTGGCACTTGCGTGACGATAAAGGCTTCGACCCGAATGACCCGACTGTGGGACTTGTGCACAGAATCGACAAGGACACAAGCGGCTTGCTCGTCATAGCAAAGACTGCTGAAGCAAAGACAGACTTGTGCAAGCAGTTCTTCTATCATACGACTCGTCGGGAGTATAACGCCCTCGTGTGGGGACCTTTCGCAGATGATGAAGGCACCATTACCGGCAACATAGGCCGACATGCCAAGGACCGCTTGCAGATGGATGTCTATCCAATGGACGGAGAAGTCGGGAAGCCTGCCATCACGCACTATAAAGTGTTGGAGCGTTTCGGGCCTGTCACACTTGTGGAGTGCCACCTGGAGACAGGCAGGACACATCAAATCAGAGCGCACATGCGTCACATCGGTCATCCGCTCTTTGCAGACGAGCGTTATGGCGGGTGTCAAATCTTGAGAGGCGAGCAGACGGCTTCCTACAAGGCTTTCATCCACAACTGCATGGCTTTGTGCCCAAGGCAAGCGCTTCACGCAAAGACACTCGGCTTCAAGCATCCCACGACAGGGGAGGAGATGTTCTTCTCGTCGGAACTGCCCGAAGACTTCGAGGCTTTATTGAACAAATGGAGAGTTTATAGCAAGAATAAAAACTAAATAAAACATAATGAAAACAGTAGCAATAGTTTGTGGTGGTGACAGTTCGGAGCATGACGTAAGTATGCGTAGTGCAGAAGGAATAGCTTCGTTCATCGATCCCGCGCGTTATATTATATATAAGGTAGAGATTCATGCTGGAAAGTGGGAGGCTCTTCTTCCTGATGGCAGTCGCTCGAAGGTCAATAGAGATGACTTCAGCTTCATGCATGACGGCAAGGAAATTCATCCCGACTTTGCTTACATCACCATTCATGGCGCTCCAGGCGAGAACGGAGAACTGCAAGGTTACTTCGACCTCATTAAGATGCCTTACTCAACTTGTAATGTCCTTGTCGAGGCTATGACTTACGACAAGTTCGTTCTCAACAATTACATGCGGGCTTTTGGCGTTTCGGTTGCTGACAGTCTGCTCGTTAAGATTGGTCACGACAAAGAGGTGACGGACGAAGATATCGTGTCTCGCATCGGTTTGCCATGTTTTGTGAAGCCTTCCAGGGGCGGTTCTTCTTTTGGCACGACAAAGGTCAAGACTCAGGAGCAACTTCGTCCTGCAATTGAGCTTGCTTTGAAGGAAGGCGAGGACGTGATGGTGGAAGCTTTCATGGGAGGCACTGAGCTGACTTGTGGCTGCTATAAGACGAAGCAGAAGAGTGTGGTCTTCCCAATCACAGAAGTTGTCTCAAAGAACGAGTTCTTCGACTACGCAGCCAAGTACAACAACGAAAGCGACGAGATAACACCAGCCAGAATCAGCGAACGCCTTGCAGAACGCGTCTCGAAACTGACATCGATGATTTACGACTTGCTTGGTTGTCACGGCATTATCCGTATCGACTACATTATCACGGAAGGCGACAAGATCAATCTCCTCGAGATAAACACCACGCCAGGCATGACCACAACAAGCTTCATCCCGCAGCAAGTTCGTGCTGCAGGCTTGGATATTCGTGATGTTATGACAGATATCATAGAAGATACACTTGAAAATGCAAAGTGAATTTGATGAGATACGCCCCTTTGCAGAGGGCGAGGTAAAGCAAGCCGTCGAGAGTCTTCTTGCCGACAGGCAGTTCTCGCGGATGCTGAAAGGCTTTGTGCCTTGGATGCCGAAATGGATGAGGAACGGTCTCATTCGCTTGGCTTTCATTGGCGTCAACACGCCTTTACAGTTCCAATTGCGCTTCATCAAGCCTGTTCTGAGACGCATCTTGCGCAAATGCAGCACAGGTTATACCTTCGCCTATAGTGGAATAGAGCCAGGTCCGGAACGTTACACTTTCATCAGCAATCATCGTGATATCGTGCTCGATAGCGCAATCCTCGACCTGATGCTTCATGAGCACAAATTCCCCACAACTTGCGAGATAGCAATTGGCGACAATCTCCTCATCTATCCATGGATTAAAACGCTTGTCAAACTCAATAAAGCTTTCACGGTTAAAAGAGGTCTCAGTCCGAGGGAATTGCTCGAGAGCAGTCAGAGAATGAGCCGCTATATGCATTATGCCATTCAGGAGAAGCACGAAAACATCTGGATAGCACAACGTGAAGGACGTGCAAAAGACAGTAGCGACCAGACGCAAGAGTCTCTGCTCAAGATGTTTGCGATGGCTGGAGAAGGTACAGTCATAGAGCGGCTAAAGGAGCTCAACCTCGTGCCGCTCAGCATCAGCTACGAGTACGACCCTTGCGATTACCTCAAAGCGCAGGAGTTCCAAATGAAGCGCGACAATCCGTCGTTCAAGAAGAGCAAGCAGGATGACCTCGACAATATGAAGACAGGCATTTTCGGAAAGAAGGGACGCATCCATTACGAAGCCCGTCCCTGCATCAACACTTGGCTTGACGAGCTGTCGGAACTGCCTAAGAATGAAGTCTTTGCTGAGATTGCCCGTCGAATCGACCAGCAGATTCATGCCGGATATCAGCTCTTCCCAGGCAATTATGTTGCCCTCGATATGCTTCAAGGCACTTCAAGCTATACAGATAAGTACACTGAAGAGGAGAAGAAGGCCTTCGAAACCTACTTGCAGAGCCGTATCGACTTGGTGAAGATGGAGAACAAGGATGAGGCTTTCCTCAGGGAACGCATCCTGACGATGTACGCTAACCCGGTCGTAAACAAAATGAAGAGTGAAGAATGAAGAGTGAAGAATTTGCTACCGCCCCCATTAAAGGGCTGCTTCTGTTGCTTTTAGTTCTCCTTTTCTCCTGCAAAGGGGACGATAGCTCCGACTTCTATCCGAATGTTGTGACTGAGTTCGCGACTATTCGGACTGATGCTGAAGGCACGATGAAGGAGCTCACGACTGATGACGAACGCACCTATACTATCAAGAATCCGCAGAAAGGATTCAAGAAGGACTACAGCTATCGGGTTGTTTGCGGCTTTGTTCGTGAAGGTCAAGCCGTTACGCTCTATCAACTGACGGCAGCCTATTTGCTTGGCGACTCTACCGAACTTGCCTATGAACCTGACCCAATCAAGGTGACAAGCATTTGGCAATCAGGCAAGTACATTAACATGCATCTCTCGCCACTCACGCAAGGTGGCACACAATATTGGGGCTATCGAATCGACGAGACCAGCGACGGAGCCACACATCTCAGCCTTCATCACAGACAGAATGGCGACCCTCAGTCTTACACGCAGAGTGTCTATGCCAGTCTTTCCTTGGATGGACTCGAGGCAATTCCAGCCGGAAACGATATCGTCCTGCACGTAAAGACCTACAACGGAGAGCAAGTCTGGACTTTCCGAAAGCCCTAAAAGACTCGCATCCTAAGTGCTTGAGAATCAGATGGCATGGGCGGATGAAAAACATAACGTGGTTAAAAGCCAAACGTAACGTTGTTAAATCGCAAACATCTAGTGTGACGATTGCATTTTACTAGTGTGACGTTGGCAATTTACTAGTGTGATGTTTGCATTTTACTAGTGTGACGTTTGCGATTATCACGTGCCACGTTTGCGAACTAGGTTAACCTAATTGAAAAACCAGACACAACTGATTGATTGACGAAACTTAAAAACGATGAAAGAAATTGCTGTTTTACTGGGTGTCATACTGTTTTCCCTCGTTGTGATTGCCATAAAGCTCAAGTTCAACTCCTTCATTTTCGGAGAAGGCGGACTGCTGGGGCCTGAAGACCATTCCCTCGGTCATGAGATAAAGAATCTGGTCAAACTGCGTGACCAGGGACTCATAGATGCCTCGAAGTACGAGGAGATGAAGGCCGAGTTGCTGTTGAAATACAATGAGTTAAGTCATTACGAAGACAAGGAAATCCAGAAGTTCGAGAAGCTGCAAAAGCAGGGCGTCATCACTCCGGAAGAGCTCGAGGACATGAAGAAAAGACTCAGCAAGTCGAATCAATAGCCCTCGCATTCCAAGATAATTCGCCTGAAAGTTGATGATAAGTAAATAAAAAAATGTATCTTTGCAGAGCAAAGAGTTAGAGGAAAATGAATCTTGAATCGATAAAAGGCAGTATCGCCGTTCTCATATCGGGTGGTGTGGATAGCGCAGTCGTTGTCCACCAGCTTTGCCAGGCAGGTTTGAAGCCCGACCTACACTATATTAAGATAGGTATGGACGGGGAGGATTCATCATGCTCGGCAGAAGAGGACATCGAGCTCTCGCAGGCTACGGCTCGCAAGTACGGGCTGAAACTCGAGGTGACCGACCTCCAAAAGGAATATTGGGAACAGGTTGTGGGCTATACTGTCGAGCGAATCAAGCTGGGACTGACGCCCAATCCGGATGTGATGTGCAACCGTCTCATCAAGTTTGGCGCGTTCGAACAAAGGGTTGGCTGTCATTACGATTATATCGCGACAGGCCATTATGCTACGAACGTCGAGCGAAACGGGAAGATGTGGCTCGGAACGGCAAAAGATCCGGTCAAGGACCAGACCGATTTCCTCGCTCAGTTAAGCTACGAGCAACTCAGTCATACACTCTTTCCGATAGGTCATCTCATGAAGGACGAAGTGCGACAGATTGCCCTCGAAGCAAAACTTCCAAGTGCCAAACGCAAGGACAGTCAGGGAATCTGCTTCCTCGGAAAGATCAATTACAACGACTTCATCCGCCGTTTCATGGGCGAACAGGAAGGCAAAGTCATTGATATCGAGACGGGTAAGGTCGTCGGAAAGCATCAAGGCTTTTGGTTCCACACCATCGGACAAAGGAAAGGATTGGGCTTGAGCGGTGGTCCGTGGTTTGTCGTGAAGAAGAATGTCAAGAAGAACATCATCTTTGTGGCGAACGGATGGGACACGCAATTGCAGTACGGACACGACTTCCGTCTTGCCGACTTCCACTATATCACGGAACCTTTGCCTGTTCAAAAAGGCGAAGAACCCAAGCCAATTCAGTTCAAGGTAAGGCATGTGGACCACTTCATGCCAGGCCTCATCAGCCTTGATGACGAGGGCTATCACATTCATTCCGACGCTCCCATTCAAGGCATAGCACCAGGTCAGTTCGGTTGCATCTATGATGCCGACGCGACTGTCTGTTATGGAAGTGGCGAGATAAGCATTTACAAGGAAAGATAAGACACATATGAAATACGATTTTGACGAGATAATCCCTCGCAAGGGAACAGATGCGATAAAGATTGACCGCGTGAAAAATGAGTGCGGAACCGACGACCTCATCCCGATGTGGGTTGCCGATATGGACTTCCGAACACCTCCTTTCATCTTCAACGCCATTCGTAAACGCCTGGAGCAAGGCATCTTAGGCTATACTTGCCAGAACCCTCCTTACTACGAAAGCATTTGCCGTTGGAACAAGGAACAGCATGGAATGGATGTCACACGAGAGATGATTTGCTATATTCCTGGGGTTGTGAGCGGCATATTCCTTGCCGTGCAAGCCTTTACGGAAAAGGGTGACCGCATCCTCATACAGGAACCAGTCTATCATCCTTTCTGTTTTGTGCCCGAAGCTTGCAAGCGAGAAGTCGTACAATCCTCACTCCGTCGAACGGAAACCTCTTTCGCAATGGACTTTGAGGCACTTCGTCGCGACATAAAAGGCTGCAAGACGATGATACTTTGCAACCCTCACAATCCTGCCGGCATTTGTTGGTCGAAGGAAGATTTGCAGCAAGTTGCCCACATTTGCGCAGAAGAAGGAGTTGTTGTGGTGAGTGACGAGATTCATTGCGACATGGTCTTCAAGGGACACCAGCACATTCCCTTTGCCAGCGTGAGCGAGGAAGCACGTCGAATCAGCATCACTCTTCAGGCTCCCACGAAGACCTTCAACATGCCGGGCATCGTGGCAAGTCAGGCTATTGTCTATGATGAGAGGCTTCGCCATCAGTATTTCAACTACATATGGGGGACGGACCAAGACCTCGGCAATGTCTTTGCCTGCGATTGCGTAATGGCTTGTTATAGCGACGAGGGCAGGGAGTGGAAGCAGCAAATGCTCGACTATGTGCAGGGCAACATCGACCTCGTTGTAAAGCGCTTTGCAGAGGAATGTCCGAAGATCCGTCCCATCATTCCCGAAGCAAGCTTTCTCGTCTTCCTCGATTGCACGGCTCTGGGTTTCAAGACACAAGGCGAGTTGGAGCATTTCTTTGCCTTCGATGCCAAAGTCGGCATGAACTCAGGCTCGATGTTCGGCAAGGGCGGAACTGGTTTCATGCGTCTGAACGTCGGTTGTCCCCGTTCTGTAGTGAATGAAGCCATCGACAGAATAATAAAAGCCATAAAAGATATGTGAAGATACAATATAGAATATGCCATTTGAAAAACATCTTAACAAACTATTATTAACCGCTGTCTTATGCCTTCTGCAACCTGTTCCATACATGTATGCAGAGAGGCCGATTGACGAGGAGCATAAGTTGTCGGGCACCGTGATAGGAACGGAGAAATGCTACAACTATGCCAGTCAGTCTGTCTCGTATGACATAAATACCGCAGCAAATGCCTTCGACGGAAACCTCTCCACCTTTGTTGCCACTTATGAAACGTCTCACACATGGGTAGGCTTGGATTTGGGTTATCCTCACATCATTACACGTGTGGGTTGGAGTCCTCGTAATGACAGCGAAGGCCCTAAGCATGTCGTCTTGGGAATCTTCGAAGGTTCCAATCGCGAGGATTTCATGGATGCCGTTCCCCTGTATATGATTACGGAGGAGGGAACTATAGGCGTCATGTCTTATGCAGCCGTGCGTGTTTCGCGTGGCTTTCGCTATGTTCGTTGGTGTGGTCCTGCAGACAGCCGTTGCAATATTGCCGAGTTGGAGTTCCACGGTTATGAAGGTGTGGGAAACGATTCCCGATTCTATCAGTTGACTAATCTGCCAACTCTTTCCTATCATACATACTCCGGAATAGAGCCTTACGACAAAGTTCACGAACTGGAATCAGAGATGTGTCTAATTTATGACGGAGGGACCCACATACAGGAATATCCAATCTTGGCACGTGAGCGCGGAAACGGTTCACGTTATGAACTCTTCAAGAAGCGTCCCTATCGTATCAAGTTCAACGACGGGGAGAGCCATCACATGCTTAAGGGTTCTCCGTTGGAGAGTCCTTCGAAAGCCAAGAAGTGGACGCTTCTGCCCAATTGGCGCGAGAAGACCTTGATACGCAACAACATTGCCTTCGAGATGAGTCGTCGGCTTGGATTGCGCTATACACCTTGGATTCAGAATGTTGATGTCATCGTGAACGGAGAATACAAAGGGAATTACCAACTCTGCGATCAGGTTACTGTGGACCCAAATCGTGTTGACATCACAGAACTGCTTTCCAGCGACATCGAGGATCCCCTCATAACTGGCGGGTATCTGTTGGAGATAACCAACCCTGGTGAGCAATATCATTTCAGCAGCAATCATGGCCTTCCAGTCGACATCAAGTCTCCTGATGAGAATGATATAGTTTCTCAACAGTTTTCATACATTCGAGACGCTTTCAACGAAATGGAGTCCAGACTGTGGGCTACCTACTACACTGACCCTGACGAGGGCTATCGCAGCAGGTTGGATTTGGAAAGTTTCCTGCGCTATTTCCTCGTTGGTGAATTTGCTGGCAACCATGATGCGATGTGGAGCCTCTATATGTATAAGGAGCGAGAAGATGACCTCTTCCATTTCGGTCCTGTGTGGGACTTTGACCTCAGTATGGACAATGACCAGCGTTCTTATCCAGTAAACGGGAAACCCGACTGGCTCTACAATTATGGTTCTGCCGTCTCAGGCATACGAAGTTTCGTTAGCCGCATCCTTTCAGATCCATACGCTGGTGAGATGCTAAGCTCCATTTGGGCAGATATGCGAAAGAGCAAGGCGTTTTCTGTCGATAGTCTTTGGGCTTATGTGGACAGTTTGGGTGTAGTGATGGACGAATCCCAAACGTTGAACTTCACACGTTGGGACAATCTGGGACAACTCCTTACGCTTCAACAGTTCGCTCCTGGCACTTATCAGGGAGAACTTGATATTGTCAAGAACTATCTGAAAGAGCGTATCAATTGGATAGACAACAAGCTGGGATATGTGGACGTTGAGGACATAGATCCTTCCGACACGCTCTTCATCATCAATACGCCTGCCGACTTTATGGCATTCCAGCATGCTGTGAACGACCAGGGACTTACCAGCTTGAATGCTCGTCTGAATGCCGATCTGGATTTGGCAGTAATCAATACAAAGCTGAAACCAATAGGAACACAGCAGCATCCCTATGCTGGTGTATTCGATGGAGAGAATCACATCCTGTCAGGACTCATCTTGGAGCGTGAAGAGGATAACGTGGGACTCTTTGGCACGTTGGCAGCAGGGGCTGTTATTCGCGGGGTCACTTTGGGCAGTTCATGCCAGATTAGTGGTGCTAACGGCGTAGGACTTATCGGTTCTGTGCAGGGAGAGGGAACCGTCACTCTCGAAGCCTTGGGCAATGAAGGCAAAGTTGTCGCTTCTGGCAAATGGGCTGCCGGAATCCTTGGCAGATGTGAGGATTACGCTACCTCGGTCAATATCAGTCATTGTTATGTATCAGGTTCTGTTAGCGGTCAGGACGAAAGTGCTGCTATATGTGGTTGGGTAGGCAAGAGTGTCAAGATTACAAGGTGTTACAGCATAGCTTCTGTCAGCGGAGTGACTGGTAAAAACAGCTTTGCCCGTTATAGACGCGGACTGATTACACGCTGCTTCAGCAATCATGAAATAGAGCAGACTGGCGTTCCCAAAATCAACCCAACCGACATTACTGATGGCTATCTTTGCTATCGCATAAATGATGGTGACCCGTCAGGCGAGATGTATTTCTATCAGACCTTGGGAGAGGATGACCATCCAATACTTCAACATCATTTGGAGGTGATTCGTCAGGGAGATACGTATGTCAACAATATGGACTTTGCGATATCCTCTCCGAGAGAGTTGACGAACTTTGCCAATTTGGTTAATGCTGGTCTGAATAACATAAATGCTGTAGTTACTGCCGATTTGGACTTTGACGGCTACACCATCACTTCTATAGGTACTGAAGAATTTCCTTATGTGGGATGTTTCGACGGTAAGGGACACACCTTCAGCAACCTGAAGATAGAGTCGGGACTCAGCTATGTCGGCATCTTCAGTATTGTGAGTGGTGGTGCTGTCATCAAGAATTTCGTGCTCGACAAGACTTGCTCCATTCGTGGCGTAGCTTATGTCGGCATTATTGGTGGGTCAAATGGAAGTGGCACCATTACAATGGAATGTCTGGGAAACGAAGGCTCAGTAACGGCTGCTAACCAGAATGCTGGTGCCATCTTTGGCTGCAATATGCGTGCTGCAGCAACTCCTGTTTTCATCAACTGCTATGCGACAGGGCCCGTGAAGGGAGGCCGTGAGAGCGGTCAGATAACGGGCTACGCAGGTGGTGGGCAAGCCTACAACTGCTATGGAAGTGGCACTATTGAGGGCTACTATTATAAGGACATGAGTGATGCCATGCTGCGTGGCAATCCCCAATCCACCAACTGCTATTCCACGACACCAGACGGGAAGGCCACAATGGTTACACAAGAGCAGGTGGAGAACGGCGAGCTATGCTACCTCCTCAATCAGTATAACGATTCAGATACCCCAATCTGGTATCAGACGTTGGGAGTGGACGACCATCCTGTGCTGGATTCCACTCATTATGAAGTCAAACTTGCTGAAGACGGGACTTACTATAATGAATTCGACATTGATGGCATCAAGATGATGGATGCAGCAAGGAATACGATGGCAGGCGTTTACAATCTTGCAGGACAGCGAATCATGAATCGCAAACTGCCGAGAGGAATTTACATCATAGACGGCAAGAAGAGAGTGACGACTCGGTAGTTGACCAGCATCTTCCTTGTCGCTTGCAAAACGTGGCACTAGTAAATCGCCAACTTCACATTAGTAAATCGCCATCGTCACACTAGTAAAACGCCAACGTCACACGTGATGTTTGCAGATATGGCACGCCTAGTTTGTCAATTAGGTTTGGAGCTTCAGGACTGATTGCGTTTAACCTTTCAGGCCGAATCGCTGAATGGTGCTGAACTATATAAAATAAAAAAGTCGGGGTGACCCGACTCGAACGGGCGACCACCTGGTCCCAAACCAGGTGCGCTACCAACTGCGCTACACCCCGATGCTTATGTCGCTATGTCGCGAAAAGCGGTGCAAAGGTACAACAAAAAAGTGAAAAGTGAAAAGTGAAAAGCAAAAAATTTTTCTTTAGAGTCCATAATTCTTCATTCTTCGTTCTTAATTCTTCTTTTTTTTGTATCTTTGTGCGCGAAATTAGACTTTAAGCAAATAAATAACATAAATCCCAAAACAATGAAGAAGTACAATTTCAATGCCGGTCCTTCCATTCTTCCCAAAGAGGTGATGGAGGCAACGGCTGCAGCTTGCCTCGAGTTCGAGGGTAGCGGCCTCTCTCTGATGGAGACAAGTCATCGTGCAAAGAACTTCCAGCCTGTTGTTGACGAGGCTGTTGCTCTGTTCAAGGAACTGCTCAGCATTCCTGAAGGTTACGCAGTAATCTTCCTCGGCGGTGGTGCAAGCCTTGAGTTCTGCATGGTTCCATACAATTTCCTCGAGAAGAAAGCAGCCTACCTAAATACCGGTGTTTGGGCAACAAAGGCCGAGAAGGAGGCAAAGCTTTTCGGCGAGGTGGTTGAGGTGGCTTCCAGCAAGGACAAGAACTTCACCTACATTCCAAAGGATTTCACCATTCCGACGGATGCCGACTACTTCCACATCACCACAAACAACACCATCTATGGTACTGAGATTCTGAAGGACTATGACAGCCCTGTGCCTATGATTGCCGACATGAGTAGTGACATCTTCTCTCGTCCCATTGATGTGAGCAAGTACGGCATGATTTATGGTGGCGCTCAGAAGAACCTCAGTATGGCTGGTGTGACCTTCTGCGTCATCAAGGAAGATCTGCTTGGCAAGGTGAGCCGTCCCATCCCAACAATGCTCGATTATCGCACGCATATCAACAAGGGCAGCATGTTCAACACGCCTCCAACTGTGCCTATCTATTGCGCTCTGCAGAACCTGAAGTGGATCAAGAAGCAGGGTGGCGTTGAGGCTATGGAGAAGTTGGCCATCCGTCGTGCCGAGATTGTCTATGGCGAGATTGACCGCAACAAGCTCTTCGTCGGCACAGCTGAAGAGGACAGCCGCTCTCGCATGAACATTACATTCGTTCTGAAGCCTGAGTATCAGGAACTGCAGGACGAGTTCATGGCCTTCGCAACAAGCAAGGGCATGGTCGGCGTGAAGGGACATCGCGACGTTGGCGGCTTCCGTGCAAGCTGCTATAACGCTATGACCATCGAAGGCTGCGAAGCTCTCGTAGCTTGTATGAAAGAATTCGAAGCGAAGCATTAAATATATAATGTCATGAAAGTTTTAGTCGCAACAGAGAAGCCATTCAGCAAGGTTGCTGTAGATGGCATTAAAGCAGTTACGGATGCTGCTGGATATGAGCTCGTTTTGCTTGAGAAATATACAGAGAAGAGCCAGTTGCTCGATGCCGTGAAGGATGTCGATGCAATGATTATCCGCTCGGATAAGGTCGATGCCGAGGTGCTGGATGCAGCAAAACAATTGAAGATTGTGGTTCGTGCTGGTGCCGGTTACGACAATATCGACCTCGCAGCAGCTACGGCTCACAATGTGGTCGCAATGAATACGCCTGGCCAGAATGCTAACAGCGTGGCTGAGCTTGTCTTCGGTCTGCTTGTCTTTGGTGTCCGTAACTTCTTTAACGGCACAAGCGGCACAGAGCTGAAGGGCAAGAAACTTGGCATCCTCGCCTTCGGTAATGTTGGTCGTAATGTGGCTCGCGTGGCAAAGGGCTTCGGCATGGACATTGCCGCTTATGATGCTTACTGCCCAGCAGAAGCAATCGAGGCTGCTGGTGTAACTGCCGCCAAGAGTCAGGAAGAACTCTTCGAGACGTGCGACATCGTGTCTCTTCACATTCCCGCTACTCCGGAAACGAAGCAGAGCATCAACTACGACCTCGTAGGCAAGCTGAAGAAGGGCGGCATCCTCGTCAATACAGCCCGCAAGGAAGTCATCGACGAGGCAGGTCTCATCAAGCTCATGGAAGAGCGTGAGGACTTGAAGTACTTGACGGACATCAAGCCCGATGCAGATGCTGAGTTCGCCGAGAAGTTCCCCGGCCGTTACTTCGCTACGCCGAAGAAGATGGGCGCACAGACAGCTGAAGCCAACGTCAACGCTGGCATCGCTGCTGCCAACCAGATTGTCGGCTTCCTTCGCGATGGAATCACTAAATTCAAAGTCAACTAATATGGCTGTTGTAAAACCTTTTAAAGGCATTCGTCCGCCGAAGGATCTTGTCGAGCAAGTAGAGAGTCGTCCTTACGATGTCCTTGACTCTGAGGAGGCTCGTGCTGAGGCTGGCGACAACGAGAAGTCGCTCTATCACATCATCAAGCCTGAAATAAACTTCCCAGAAGGCACAAGCGAATATGACCCGCGTGTCTATGAGGAAGCTGCGCGTCAGTTCCAGAAGTTTCAGGACAAGGGATGGCTCAAGCAAGATACTGACGAGATGTACTACATCTATGCCCAGACGATGAACGGCAAGACTCAATATGGTCTTGTTGTGGCTGCGGCTGTGGAGGACTACATGAACGGCGTCATCAAGAAGCATGAATTGACTCGCCGCGATAAGGAAGAAGACCGTATGAAACATGTCCGCGTCAACAATGCTAACATGGAGCCTGTCTTCTTTGCTTATCCCGATGATGCTGTGCTCGATACTCTCGTTAGCCGTATTGCAAAGACAGAGCCTGAATATGATTTCATCGCTCCCGTCGACGGCTTCCGTCATCAGCTTTGGCTGGTAAAGGATGCAGAAGACATCCGCACAATCACAGAGGCCTTTGCCGCTATACCTTATTTATATATAGCAGACGGACATCATCGTAGTGCAGCTGCAGCTCTTGTGGGCGCTGAGAAGGCAAAGCAGAACCCGAATCATCGTGGCGACGAGGAGTACAACTACTTCATGGCAGTTTGCTTCCCTGCAAGCCAGTTGACCATCCTCGACTACAATCGTGTCGTTAAGGATTTGAACGGTATGAGCGAAGCGGAGTTCCTCGAGAAACTTTCCAAGAACTTCATCGTTACCGCCAAAGGTGCAGAGCCTTATCGTCCCGCCCAACTTCATGAGTTCAGTCTCTATTTGGGTGGTGTTTGGTACAGCTTAAAGCTCAAAGAAGGCCTTGTTGATGAGAGCGACCCCATCGGCAGCCTTGACGTGAGTGTCAGCAGTAAGCTCATCTTGGACGAGTTGCTTGGCATCAAGGACTTGCGTTCTTCTCAGCGCATTGACTTTGTCGGCGGACTTCGTGGCTTAGGTGAGCTGAAGCGGCGTGTGGATAGTGGCGAGATGAAGATGGCTTTGGCTCTCTATCCCGTCAGCATGAATCAAATCATGAACATTGCCGACAGCGGCAATATTATGCCTCCCAAGGCAACATGGTTCGAGCCGAAACTTCGTTCAGGACTTGTGATACACAAACTTAGCTGAAGTTGGTAGATATTTATAAGACCATAAAAGACAAGAGCGAGGGCACTTACACTGAACTCAGGAGTAAGTTCCTCGCTTTTGCGCATCCTGTCAGCACCGTCGAGGAGGCGATGGCGCTCGTGGAGCAGTACCAGAAGAAATACTACGATGCCCGTCACGTCTGTTGGGCCTATATGATTGGGGCAGAGCGGGAGACGTTTCGCTCCAACGACAACGGAGAACCGAGCGGTACTGCAGGCAAGCCCATCTTGGGACAAATCAACTCGAACGAACTGACCAACATCATCATCCTTGTCGTGCGCTACTTTGGTGGCGTGAAGCTTGGCACAAGCGGACTCATTGTAGCCTATCGAACGGCAGCAGCTGAAGCCATCGCCAATGCCACCATCGAGGAGCGGCAAGTCGAGGCAGAGTACGACTTTACCTTCGAATATCCTTTGATGAATGCCGTGATGAAGGTTGTCCGAGACATGGATGCCCGCATTCTCTCGCAGACCTACGATATGGATTGCCAGATGAAAGTCAGCATCCGCAAAGGCCTTCTCGACGAACTCAAAACGCGCTTGGCTAAGGCAATATCACCATTCTGAACGTTTCCTTATAAGACAGTTTTTATTTCGCTTCCTTTCCTTTTTCCTCTTTTCTTTCGTATCGTTTTCAAAGCAGCCACGTGAAGTTTGAAAACATCACACGTGAAGTTGCCCGACTACACACGTGAAGTTTGCAAACGTGGCACGTGTCGTTTCCAATCATAGCATGGAGTGAGCCTCACATCAGCGCAGGGAGAAATGTATGTATATGTTCCCCCTGCGCCGAAATTTCATAGTATATCTGAGATTAAGCCTTTTCCTCTATTTTGAAGACTTAAATCTCGATCTTACAAGTGTCTCTCGGCAGCTCTTGGAAAGCTTTGGTTTCGATGGAGATAACTCCATTCTTGGCTTTTTCGCCGAAGATGTCTGTAGCACGACCATCTTTGATGACAGTGACGGATGCAATATCTTCTTTGCTGATGTGAAGCAGTTGACCGAGTGCATCCTCATCTAAATGTTCCTTTTTCTTGTTGATGAAGTCAGCGGGGATTTCTACCACCTTGCCGTCCAACAGAAAGAGGGGGGTGTCGTCAATACTTGTGAAGCAGATGATGCCGTGTTTGTCCTTGTTGTTGTACTTGGCTGTTCCGTCCGGACTCTTAAGAATTTCCCACTTCGAATTCTGAACAAGCGACTGGTAGTTTCTTAACTCGGACTCAGTAGCCTGACGTCCGTTGATAAACACATATTCGCAGGTGCATTCGAAGTCACCAGAAGCAGGTTCCCCTTCGTGTGAAAAGCCGATGATTCTGCCATACTGGTCTCTGACGGGATGGATGGCGAGGGGAGTGTCGTCAAGCACTTCAGCGGCATCTGTTGGGATTGCTTTTGTTGTGAGGTTTCCTGTTTTAGGTTCGTTGAAAACGGGCACGTCTTTAGTTCCCAAAGTGGCTACGAAATCTTCCACAGGGTCGGTCTCAGTCGGTGTGGCGAAGGCATTGATGGTCAATGCCACAACGGGGATGGCGCAGAGTGCTTTGAGCATGAGCCATCGGGAGGAGGGTTTCTTGTACATCATAATAATACGTTTTTTGAGTGAGCCGTGACCGAGGTTGTTGGTGAAAGGCTGCAGTCGATTCCCGACCACCTTCATCACGAGTAATTGTTGATATGATTTTGCATCGATGCCTTGATGGATGACTGCCTGGTCTGCCTCGTATTCATGCACCGCCTTGAGGTCGCGGCTAATGAACCAGACAAAGGGATTGAACCATTGGAAGGTTTTCATGGCTTCCAAGAGTAGGAGGTCGTAAGTGTGCCCCAAGCGGATGTGTTCCTGCTCATGGGTGAGAATATACAGACTGTGTTGCTCATAGTCCTGCACGTTCATCACGATGTAGCGGAAAATGCTGAAAGGGGTGATATCGCCTTTGAGCAGCACGATGGTGTTGCCTTCGGAATCAGTGTGCCGCAACCCACCATGCAGCATGCGAACGAGCGAAAAGACTTGTACGAAGGTCAGTATCAGCATTGCAGCCACACCTGTCAGATACACGGCTGCAACAACTTGTACCCATGTGAGACGATGAACAGCGGTAGGGGCGGTGACAATGGGTATGTTGTCATGCTCGATGTAGGTCTGCACCAGATAAACTTCCTCGCTGATGACTGTCGGATGCTCTGTTGTGAAGTGAAGCAGCGGAATAATGAGAGACGTCAGCATGATACCCACCAGCATGCAACGGTTGAACCGATGGAAAGTTTCTTTACTCAGGAAGAAAAAGAAACAGTTGTAGAGGAGTGCCAATGTGATGGCTGACTTGAGGATGTATAGCATAGTCTTGTTATAAGTTATGTTTAAGCGCGAGCACGCACGAAGAAACGCATCTCTTATTTACTTTTAATCAAAGAGAGAATATCTTGCATGTCTTCTTCCGAAACTTCTTCCTGTCGGGCGAAAAACGACAGCATAGACTTCAGCGACCCTGCGAAGAATGTGCTCTTCACCTCTTTCATCACGCGGTTCGTGTATTCCTCTCTCGTCAACAAAGGGAAGAACACCAGTGTCTTGCCACCTCCCTCTTGCTTTCTCGACCCGACAAATCCTTTGTTCACCAATATCTTCAGAAATGTTGCAATGGTGGAGTAGGCTGGTTTTGGCTCAGGGTACTGTCCAATGATTTGATGGGTGGTAAGTCCCTCTTCGGGGGACGTGGTACTCCAAAGCATATTCATAATTTCCATTTCAGCCCTCGTCAGTTGTCTTTCTTCGTTATTCCTTTTCATCTTTATCTAATATTTTAGATTTCTGCTGCAAAGTTAATCTAAACATTTAGATAAATACAAACAAAATGCCACAAAAATGAGCCTTCTCCAAAAACTTTAACCTATTTTGTTAGATATTCTTTCGTTTTTATTAGATATTAGAATTTGGAGTTGACTGACAACCTTCCTGCGCTCTTACGACGGCAGACATTTGCAGGTTTTAACTGCGGCAAAGTAATTAATTGCAGTATTTCTCCCCATTTTCGTTTCGATAGATTTTTTATCTCGAAATTATTTTTTATCTTTGCATCAGATATTAACCTAAACAAACAACAAAGCATATGACAATCAAAGCTATTCGTATGTTCGACGGTGGGTTCATGAACCAACCGTTCGCCTTTGGCGGTGAGGAAGGCAAGGAAGCCTTCGACGAACAAATCATCTATCGCAGCTCGCTGCAGAATTTCCTTATTGATACAGGAAAGGAGGTCATCCTTGTGGACACAGGCTTCAAGGCCGAATTCCCTGTCCCTGCCAAGAAGCTCGGTGCACCGCTCTTCATGGGTGACAAGGTTGCCGACTATATGGATGCCTTTGCTGCCCTTGGCTATAAGCCAGAGCAGGTGACGAAAATTCTCATCACCCATAAACATCCCGACCACACGGACTGCATCGGTTGTTTCCCTAACGCCAAGATTTACATAGCACCCGAAGATGCTGATGCTATGAAGCTGGAAGGCGAGAACATCGTGCGTGCCCAGTACGGCGAGGCCTACAAGAACTTCCCCAATGCCCAGCAAGTGGCCGACGGCATCTGGTTCATCGAGGCTAAAGGTCACACCAAAGGCAACAGCATCGTCATTGCCGAGGACGACGGCCTCTTCTACATGTTCCATGGTGACGTCACCTATTGCGACGCTGCCCTCAAGGCCAACAAGCTGAGCATTGTCTTCGAGGACAAGGCTGCTGCCCGCCAGACACTCGACAGCGTCCGTGAGTTCATCCAGCAGAATCCTACCGTCTATCTCTCCACCCATTGTCCCGAAGGCTACGAGAATCTGGAACTGAAACGCGTGATGAAACTATAATACAACAACTTAAACAACTAATACAATGAACATTCTGATTTTACAGGCCTCGCCTCGAGCGAATGGCAACACCGCTTGGATGGCGGAAGAGTATAAGAACGCAGCTGAGGCTGCAGGTCATAAAGTGACGCTGGTCAATGTCTCGAAGAAGAAGATTGCAGGCTGCTTGGCTTGTGAGTATTGTCATGGGAAGGGCAATGGCGCTTGCATCCAAAAGGACGACATGCAGGAACTCTATCCCTTGATGGCAGAGGCCGAAGTGCTCGTACTGGCGGCTCCCATCTACTACTTCACGCTCAACGCCCAGATTCAGGCACCCATCCAGCGCATGTACTGCGTAAACAAACCCGCCAATGTGAAGAAGATGGCTCTGCTCATGTCTTCCTATTCGCCAGGCGTCTATACTGGTGCCATCAGCGAGTACAACGACATCTGTGGCTATTGGGGCGTAGAGAGCACCGGTATCGTCACAGCCAAGAATGATGAACAGAAGACCGAAGCCACGAAACAGAAGATTCTGGAGCTGGTAAAGAACTTGTAAATGATGAAACGACTGATATTCCTTGTCTGCCTGCTTTGGTCAGGTCTTGTTAATGCTCGCACAGAACGTGTCGTCATTCAGGGCGACCATGGAAAGTTGGTGGCTGATTTGCAGACGCCTGATGTGTTGCCTAAAAAATGCCCGATTGTTATCCTGTGTCACGGCTTCACCGGCAACAGGAACGGCGGTTTGGAGCGAGGTATAGCCAATTCTTTGGAAACAAAAGGCATTGCCAGCATCCGTTTTGACTTTAATGGGCATGGCGAGAGTGAGGGCGACTTCGTGCAGATGACTGTCCCCAATGAGATTGAGGATGCTCATCATGTTTACGAGTGGGTGAGGGCAGACGGACGCTTTGGTAGCATCGGCATCGCGGGCCATTCCCAAGGAGGTGTTGTAACTGCAATGCTGGCAGGACGTTTGGGTAAGAAAGCCTTGAAGGGTGGCGTCGTCTTGTTGGCTCCTGCAGGTGTGCTTCGCGATGATGCCATTCGAGGGAATGTGCCTGGTCAAGCCAGTCCTACAGGCGACCCATTAGATCCTCCAGAATACGTCGAGGTGTGGGGACATCATCTTGGCCGTGACTATATCAAGACAGCTTTCTGGCTGCCTATCTATGAGACCGCAGAGGGATACAAAGGCCCTGCTTGCATCATTCACGGCACCTCTGACCGAACCGTGCCTTTCACCTACGGACTTCGTTTCCATCAGCAATGGAAGGGCAGCGAGTGGCACTTACTCGACCACTATGACCACGGCTTTGGGCCACATCCCGAAGAGGCTGTGAAACTTGCCGTTGCTTTCTTCGTGACTCAGTTGAAGCGCTAATGTCCTTTAATTAAACGAGAATGAAGATGCACCTACCGATGAAACTGTCAACCTTAATCCTATTGTGCTTGGCATTGATGATGCCTCAGACTCTTTGTGCACAAAGCACTGAGAAGAAGATAGTTGCTTACGTCACATCGTGGTCGTCAGTAACACCTGACCCCTTCGTAATGACTCACATCAACTATGCATTTGGTGGAGTGGGCAGCGATGGTGCCAGCGTCTATGCTGACGGCACTTCGCGCATGCAACAGCTTGTTCGCCTGAAAAGTAGGAATCCCAAGTTGAAGGTTTTGCTCTCCATTGGTGGCTGGGGACGTGGCAATTTCTCTCCTATGGCAAAGGATGAGACCAAGCGCAAGGCTTTTGCCCAAGCCTGCCGTGCCTTCTGCGACAGATACAATCTCGATGGTATTGACATCGACTGGGAGTTTCCTGGCAACAATTCCAGTGGAGAGACCTCTCCCTCGAACGAAAAGCAGAACTACACCCTGCTGATGCGCGACTTGCGCGAAGCACTGGGCAGCGACCTCCTGCTAACGATGGCTTCATCTGCAGACCCCGGGTACTACGACTTCAAGAACTGCATACAATATCTCGACTTCGTAAACGTCATGACCTACGACATGTCCGGTCCTCCCAACCATCATTCTGCCCTGTATCGAGGCGGAAAGGTGGGTAACGGATGGTTGGTCCAATCAGAGTCGATTCAGAATCATTTGAAGGCAGGCATCCCTGCCAGCAAGCTGGTGATGGGCTTGGCTTTCTATGGCAACAGTGGTTCTGGCAGTCAGATTTCCTTGCAGGAGATAAAGAATGGCATTGCCAGTGGCCGATGGACAGACAATTGGGACGATGTGGCCAAAGTCCCCTATGTGACTGACAGTAGCGGTAAGTTTGCCTATGGATATGATGACGAGCGCTCGCTGACTGTGAAATGCCAATATCTCGTCAAGCAGAAGCTGGCAGGTGCAATGTACTGGGAATATGCCAACGATGACAACAAAGGCACAGAGCGCAAGACAGTCTATGAATGTCTGTTGGGCGGTACATATGATGGCCTCACGTTTGGAGACGTGCCACTTAACTATATGGGTGCCAATGCCTATTCGGCTGTTCTGGATATGGAGCAAGGTCGGGTTTACTATGCCTCTGGAGCCGAGCCGATGAATGCTGACACTTGGTTTTACGACCAGGATTTCTTCTCTCGTCAGCCCGATGGAGGTTATCTCTTTCTGGCTGTAAGCGGCAAATATAGCATTACAGCCGATTTTCTTTCCAACTGCTTTCGCATCATTCCCTTGGACGAGGAAGGTCAGCCGCTCATTTACAATCCTGCCGAAGGAACCGGCTGTGTGTGGGTTATAGGAGCCAACTCCTCGATAGGAAAGCCCCGATATGTCGATGGAAACGATACTTCTTGGGACGAAGCGAATGCCTTTCCCATGGCTCCCATCGGCAGAAACCGCTATCGCCTTACATTGGAGGTGGGGAAGCAGTTGAATCCGAACATGGTCAACTTCAAACTCTTCCATCAGAACAGTTTCACAGGCGGAGAGTTTACTATGACCAGCAGGTATCGTATCACTATAAACAGCCGAATCTTCACCATCTCCAACACCACAACGGAGAAAGGCAATATCAAGTTGAAATCAACGGCGAAGATAACGGAAGGACAGATTTATGTGTTCACGCTGGACACCAGTGGTATAACGAAGAGTATCCTGACCGTTGAGGATTATGAGACAGGCTTGATTCAGAGTTTCGAGATTCCATCGCTCCCCAATTCCTTCTACAATCTGCAAGGGATTCGTGTCACCAATCCGCAAAGTGGCAACATATATCTCGTGCCTTCAGAAAGCGGAGGTTGGCGGAAAGTTGTGAAATAACCCCTTGCGTAGTGAAACTATATGTGGCTTCCTTTTTAAACCAAATGTAATAATGATATGATGAAAAAGCTTCTTTTAGGTATGACAGCAGTATTGTCACTTCTGGCATGCAACAACAGTCGCCAGAACCCTTTCCTTACCGAGTGGGACACGCCTTACGGCATTCCTCCTTTCCAGGACATCCTTGTCGAGGACTACATTCCTGCCATTCAAGCGGGCATTGAGCAGCAGAACAAGGAGATTGACTCCATTGTGAACAATCCCGAAGCTCCTACGTTCGAGAACACCGTCCTTCCGTTGGAGCTTTCTGGCGAAATCCTCTCTAAAGTGTCAGGTGTGCTGTACAACGTTTGCGAGACAGACCGCACAGACGAACTCGACTCCGTTATGGAGCAAGCTATTCCTATGCTTACCGAGCACGAGGACAACATCTCATTCAACAAAGGGCTTTACGAGCGTATTGCCAAGATTTACTTTGCCGACCAGAGTCAGCTCAGTCGTGAGCAGCAGATGGTGTTGAAGAAGCGCTTCGAAGCTTTCGAACGTAATGGCATAGGCCTTCCCGAAAAGCAACAAGCCCGTCTTCGTGAGATCAATACTGAGATGGCTACTAAGACGCAGAAGCTGGGCAACAACATCCTCTCCGAAAGCAATGCCTTCAAGGAGAAGTTTGGCATCAGCGTTTCTGACTATCCCAACGCGATGACGACAACAGAGGACCGTTCCCTCCGTCAGCAGATGCTTGAGGCCTACACCATGCGTGGCCACAACGGCAACGAGTTCGACAACCGTCAGCTCGTTCTTGACATCATGCGTCTTCGCATTGAGAAGGCAAAGATTATGGGCTATGATAATCCAGCCGCCTATATTCTGGAGCCTAAGATGGCTCACGACACTGAGACTGTCGATGCTTTCCTCGCTGACATCATGGTTGCTGCCGTAGCCAAGGCAAAAGAGGAAGTCAATGATATGCAGAAGTTGATGGACGAGGACATTGCGGCAGGCAAACTTCCTGCTGGCAGCAAGATAGAACCATGGGACTGGTGGTACTATGCCGAGAAGGTGCGTAAGCAGAAGTACGACCTCGACGAAGAACTGACTAAGCCTTACTTCAAGCTCGAGAACGTGGTGAAAGGCATCTTCATTGCCGCCAACACGCTCTACGGTGTGAATATGGAGGAGTTGAAGGACGTGCCTTCGTACAACCCGGAAGTTGTTACAACTTATAAGGTTACAGACGAAAGTGGCAATCTGCTCGGCATCTTCACGACTGACTATCTTCCTCGCAGCAGCAAGCGTGGTGGTGCTTGGATGAACAACATACGCGAGCAATATGTAGATGCCGAAGGGATAATGGTTCGTCCCATCATCGTTAATGTTGGCAACCTGGAAGAGAATCTTACTATCGACGAAGTGCAGACTGTCTTCCACGAGTTCGGTCATGCATTGCATGGTTTGCTCACTCAGTGCCACTATCCTTCTGTTAGCGGTACCAGCGTGAAGCGCGATTTCGTGGAGACCTTCTCGCAGTTCAACGAGAACTGGGCTTTCCAACCTGAGTTGCTGGCTCAGTATGCCACCAATGAAGAGGGAGAAGTCATTCCTGCCGAGCTGGTTGAGAAGATTAACAACTCCCTGAAATTCAATCAAGGTTTCATGACGACAGAACTTTGTGCTGCCTCCATCCTGGACATGAAGTGGCACGAGCTGGAGAGCGTCGAAGGCTTGGACATCGATGCCTTCGAAAAGAAGGTATGTAAGGAGATGGGACTCATCCCTGAGATTGGTCCACGCTATCGCACAACCTACTTCAACCATATTTTCTCCAGCGGATATAGTGCTGGCTATTATGGCTATTTGTGGGCAGAGGTGTTGGACAAGGACATCTTCTCCATCTTCGAGGCTTCAGGCAATGTGTGGAACAAAGAGTTGGCCACCAAGTTCAAGCAGACCTTCCTCGAGAAGGGAGGCGGCGAAGAGCCCATGGCGCTCTTCCAACGCTTTGCTGACCGCATGCCAGACAATACAGCCTTCCTCGTAGGCCGCGGGCTAAAGTAGAGAAAGCCTACATACACAAATAGGGGATGTGCCTAATGGCGCATCCCCTTTTTCATGTGTATTTAAGGTTACTTAATTACCATTCTTCGTCCCAGATGCTATGATGTTGGATTTCTATTGTCAAAGCTTCTCCTGGATCATGTGGGTCATCTATATAAACACCCTGATTTGTTCTGGACGCAGAAACCAAATGTCTGGCCTGAATTGTTACTTGTACCATTTGAGGTACTTCATATTTAGCTTTCATAGTTCAGAGTGTTTTTTTATTTGATGAGTGTCTTCTTGCCGTTTATTATATAGAGTCCCTTTTGAGCTTTGTTAACTCGTTGGCCTGCAAGGTTATAGATGACGCCATGAGCATCTTGAATATCTTGAATTTCAGTAATTCCTGTGGCATCATCGTCATCATCAAGGACAATGTTTAAAGCTTTTATATTAGCGAAACTAGCTGTTGGCAGTTGCAGATATGCCTTACCTGCTGCCAGTTCGCCTGTTGTGGAAAGAGTATAGAAGCCAACGCCGTGAATGCCAGTTGTAAGGATGAAGTTCGTGTAGCTTCCTTCTGTGGGCGAGATTGTAGTCGGTGTGGTTACTCCTTTCAGCAGATTGGAGTAAACCATATCTGTTGTCGTTTCCGGAATCACATAGCTTCCAGGGGTACCTACGATATAAAGTCCCTCTCCTGCAGGTACTTCTGTAACGCGTGTGAGCACCAGTGTTCCTGCAGATGGACTGAATCCGCTGGCAATATAAGCTTTGATGTCAGTAACGCCAGAGAAGTCCATTGCCTTTGGTGAGCAGAATGTGGCAAAGCCAGTACTGCCAACAGTGATAGAATTAGGATTCGGCATCTCGATGATTTCTGCAAAATTTCGCCAATAGGGTGCCGCCTCGTATGCTGCTTTGCAACCGTAAGGAACATAGAGGGTGGCGTTGGCGCTGTTGGAAAAAGTTTGGCCATCATCGATTGATAGTGGATTTTCTATATTAATAGTAACCGATGTCAAACTAGTGCATCCCTCGAAGGCCTGGTATTCGATGCTTGTCACGCTGTTGGGGATAGTGATGGAGGTTAAACTGGAGCAATTTTGAAAGGTTTGTCCATCAATACATGTCACGCCGTTGGGGATTGTGAGAGATGTCAGACTAGTGCAACTCCTGAAAGCTGAGCCGCCGATGCTTGTCACACCTTCAGGAATAGCAATAGATTCTAAACTGGAACAAAACTGGAAAGCACCAGATCCAATAAAAACCAGATTATCTGGAAGTATTATGGTATTGAGCTGAGAACAGCCTTCAAAAAGACCTTGCTCGAGTTTGGTTACACCATTAGGAATTGTAATTGATGTAATCTTGGAGCACTCCGCGAAAGCAGACCAACCAATACTTGTTACATTTCCCGGGATGGAAATGGAAGTTAATGATGAGCAATTTGCAAAAGCATATTCACCAATTTCTGTTACACTTTCTGGAATCGTGATAGTCCTGAGATCAGTGCAGTTTCTAAACGCATTACAAGCAATACTTAAGGTTCCGTCCCTCAAAGAAATATTTTGTAAACCTGACCCCTTGTAACAATATGCCACATTACCTACATACACCATTCCATTGGGTTGTCCATTGTACCATGGAGTATTGAGAAATGCGTTGCCTCCGATACTTGTAACGCTGTTGGGGATTGTGAATGTCAGATTTGTACAATCCCTGAATGCGTTATAGCCAATAGTAGTAACGGTATTGGGTATGTTAATTGTGTAAAGCGAGCTACAACCTCTAAATGCATCATTTGAAATAGAAGTAACTTTATATGTTATCCCATTGTATTCCACAAATTCTGGAATGTCGACATTGCCAGTATAGTTGGTGTAAATAATATCAGTTAAAGTTGAAGGATCTATTTCCAAACGTTCATATGTAACCTTGGCTTCTGTTTCGTAGAATTTGTAATAGATACCATCAATGCATGCGTCAGGTTGGACATATAATTCGTGTGTATGCAATTCATTAGATGATATGGTGATACTCACGAAAAATGAAATTAACGATAAAAATAAATGTTTTGTTTTCATAATGTGTTTGTTGTGTTTGATTGTTATATATTTAAAAGAGTTGCTAAGAATTATATATTATTCCCCTCCCTATAATTTTTTATAATGTGGGGTAATATTTACACACAGACCTATTGCAAGGAGTAAAACTATTTTTATTGTTTTGTTTGGAAACCAGTAACGGTGGATAATAAATCATCGGGAACTCCGACCAACGGCGGTGACATTTGCAATCTTCTTTATGAATGTCATCCAAAACTTTGTTCCTAAATGTTTCCACTGTGATACTCCACCAAGGCCATCCAATTCTTTTTTCTCTTTTTGGATAAGGTGGACGGGAATGAATATCTTTATAACACCAGAACCATTCAGAGAAGATACACAATATATCTTCGATGAATAATGGTTGAAGTGTACCGAAATGAGGTAGAAAAAGTGTAGCAGGTTCTCTATAATTCACCTCCTTCCCAACAATAAAGCTTCCTGCATTCTTGACTTTCCTCGCTGTCAGGTAAACGTATTGTTGAGGATAGATAGGGGCCTTTAGTATATGACCTATACGACGGGCAGTATCATATATTGTTACTTCGCCTATTCCGGAAATCTTGATTAAACTTTTTACTGCTTCATATAATTCTTCAAAATCTTGAAAGTCTTCGTTTATGTTTTTACCTGATACAAACTTCTTATTCACCCCATAGGTGCCTGTAAGCAAATTATTGATAGCTTTATTCACAGCATTGACATCAATACAATATTGGTGTCCTCGTGAATATATCCCTCTTACACATTTTCGTAGAACCAATTCAAGAGTAATCTTTGTGCCATCAGGCCATGTCCCTCCAATGTTGTTATAATCTTCTTTTATTTCATTCATCTCTCTCATCATAGTTTCGCGTTGATAGAGGGATGACTGAATGTCACCATTGCTGTAGTAAGCAAAGTATGTATGTATAATATCATTTATAGTAAGTAGTCTTGTCATGTTCCAAACATACACATGTTTCAGCGGCAAATATAGACTTTTCTTTATGAAAAGACAGCGAAATAGCCATCCACTTTCATCCACTTTGTGTTATAGGCAGGAAATCGTTTGGCAGTGTCGTGAATTTGTGGTAACTTTGCAGTGCAGTAAACAAGAGATTGAACAGGATGAGTGAAAAAAAGTCCTTATGTATTGCTATTGAACGCGTTGTAGGGAAGGAGATACGCACACCGCAGGATTTTGTGTGGTTGGCCGATGAGATTAAGCGCTTGCAGCATCAGACAATAGGCGTGAATACGCTGAAGCGTTTGTGGGGCTATTATGCCGAAGGAACGACCGAGACACGAAGAGGTACGCTCGACGTGTTGGCTAATATGGTGGGATTCAATGACTACCAAACCTTCTGCAAACAAAATAATGCGGAGAACAGCAACTTTGTGGTGAACCGACACCTCGACTCCAAGACTTTGCCGGAAGGGTTGCGCATCCATATCACTTGGCAGCCTGACCGCGACTGTACCATCAGGCACTTGGGCAAGTCGCGTTTTGTTGTGGAGGAGATTGTGAACTCGAAGTTGTCTGTCGGCGATACGTTCGAGTGCGTTTTGTTCATTGATGGCGAACCACTTTACCTGAACAACCTTGTGCACGAGGGGAACCCGCCTGTAGCTTATCAGATAGGCAGCAATTCGGGCATAAGGCTTGAGGTGAAGGAAGACTAAGTTTCAGTTCATAGTTCATAATTCATCGTGCATAGTTATGGAGGATAGTTCAAATAGTGGGTTTATTACCGAGAATTTTGAGGGAAGGAACAATCATTTCTCTGACATTTCGGAGGTAAGACGCACTAAGCACAATATCCTTCTTAAGGCAAAGCGCAATGGGCAATGGTGGTTGTTGAAGGGTTTGTTGCCTGAAGAAGCCGACCAACCTTTCTTCCAGGAGATGCTTCGCAAGGAAAGCGAGTTGCTTCTTCGTGTGCAAGCCTTGGAACATCCGCATATCGTCAGGACTACTGGCTTGGAGTACATTCCAAATTCAAATTTAATTAATTCAAAATTCAAAAGCAATCAGCCCTTCATCGTAATGGAATGGGTCGAGGGGCAGACTCTGGGTGATTTCCTGAAGAGCAATCCATCGCAGTCAATGAAGCTGAAAGTCGTGCGAGAACTCATCGACGTGGTTTCCTGCCTGCATAGCCTCGACATTGTTCATAGAGACCTGAAGCCGTCGAACATCATGGTGACGCGAAATGGCAAGAATGTCAAGTTGATTGACTTCGGACTTGCCGATGCCGACTTTGCTGCGACCTTTAAGCAACCGAGTGGCACAGAACGTTATATGTCGCCTGAACAACGCGAAGGCTCTCTGCCGGACATCCGTAATGATATCTATTCTCTTGGCAAGATTTTCGAAGACATGCAGTTGGGGAAAGGCTGGGCACCAGTAATCAGCCGCTGCCTTTCGCCTATTGACAGGCGTTATCACAATGTTGGCGAGTTGCAGGAATACTTTCGCAAGAAAGAGCGAAAGAGGCTGCGAAACATAGGGATAGCGGTTGTTTGTTGCTTATTGTCTGTTGCCTTTGCCCTATATTGGTATGCCCCCCGACCCGTTGTCCAAGAGTTGTCCGACATGACAACATGGACATACGTTGAACCTCAGTGTTTCGATGTGAAGAACAAGGGTGCGGAGAACACTATTCACTTCGAAGGAGAAGATGCGTTCGAGACTGTGCATTGTCCCATCTACGTGAAGAAAGGACACCGCTATCGGGTGACAGTCGATTTCAGCGGCAATGGTTATGTGCCCGTCAATACTGCCGATGCAGGCTTCCAAGTCTTTGTGCGCGAGGGAACTCCCTGCCGAGCACGGAACAACAGTGGGGTTGCCGCTTCAGAGGTTCTGCCTTTCAAGCC
This sequence comes from Bacteroidaceae bacterium, assembly GCA_017650085.1. GTDB lineage: Bacteria > Bacteroidota > Bacteroidia > Bacteroidales > Bacteroidaceae > Physcousia. The sequence continues at coordinate 37,688 of JAGCFN010000034.1, forward strand.
CGTGCAGAAGAAGCCGATGAGTGTAGAGTTCACAGCAACGGAGGATGTGATGCAAGTGCGTTTGAACTTTACGCCCATGCAAGACCATATTCCTTACGAGTTCCATTTCGATGATTGGAAGTTGGAGGAACTGCCTGATATTTCTGGCGCTGAATTGCAAGACCTGTCTCGAATTCTCTTACAAAATGAAGCGACGGGCTTGTTCATGCAAGGAGGCGGCATGTTCGACGCTCAGACTGTTTTAGGTGAAGAAGGTCTGAAACTCGACTTGACCAAATGCGGAAGCGGTTATATTGTTGACACTCACAAGTCTGATCCTATCGATGGAGAAGCGGAACACTATCTCAACTACCACAAGAACATTGATGGCGGCGCACCTTTGATTTTCGTCAATGCACAAGTCTGGTACTTCATTCCGCAGGAAGACGGGTGTTATAAGCTGACGAACGACGGGAAGCTCTTCCTGACTTATGACGGCGAGAACCCTGTTCTGCAGATGCTCCCAGACGAAGAAAACGAGTCTCGCAATCATTGGAGGGTCATAAAAAACTCACAAAGAAATTGAAAACACTCTGCACTCTACACCAATGCCATTTAAGTCATTATATGCCAACCACATACATGGGTGTAGAGTTGGTGTAGAGTGGTGAAGAGACTCTACACCCTCATTACTTGCTAGTATTCAATAGATTAAAGCAGGTTGGTGTAGAGTGTAGAGTGTTTCCCGACATTTCAGCATTTCAAATGCTTATATTCAGTCCTGTCGGATTTCAAATCCGCCAGAACAAGGCTGCAATTGCCAACGTCACACTAGTAAATCGCCAACGTCACACTAGATAAATGCAAACATCACACTAGATGTTTGCCAATTACACGTGTGAAGTTTGGGACTTTAATGTTGAGTTGTAGTGAAAGCAGTCTTTTACTTCTTAATCTTCAGCACAGGAGCAATCTTATTGCAGGGTTGGGGGAGAAGAACCTCCAGCCCTTCTTTTGTCTGACGAGCTTTGAGCTTGCCGTGACCTAAAAGTTGGACGGATGAAATGGGCTTCTTGAAGTTGGGATTGTCTTTTGCGAGGGATTTGATGAGGAGTTTGCCGTCTTCGGGCCAACCCATCGCAGTCACATAAAGGTGCTTCTCTGTCTGGTTGAAACGGATGTCGCGATGGTCCATGTTGTTGTACTGCCCTTCGTTGAAGCCCTGCGAGTTAATCTTAATATCTTTCTCAGCCACAGGACCTTCGCCGAACTTCACCCAAGGGCGAGTGCCGAAGATGCTTTCTCCGTTTTGTGTCATCCATGCCTCCAATTCATCGAGGAATTTGGCAGCCTTCTCGTCATAAGTTCCATCGGCTCGAAGCGGAATGTTGAGGAGCAGATTGCCGTTTTTGGAGACGATATCGACCAGTTGCTTCACCATGTTTGTTGCCGAACGGTAGCCTCTTTCGTAGGTCCCTATATTATAGTGCCAGTCGCCGATGCAATTGCACGTTTGCCAAGGTTCCTCCACCATCTGATTGGGCGCACCTCGCTCCACATCCCAAGTCAGCGCCTTCTTCTGTTCCTCATTGAGAATCTTGCCGAAGACCACACCTCGCGGATTCTTATTATAAAGATGTGTGGCAATCTTCAGGCCGCAGTCGCTGAGCGGATAGAAGGGCAGAACGGTCACATCGAAATAGATGAGGTCGGGGTTGTAGCGATTGATGGCATCGAGAGTGCGATTGTAGAAGTTGTTGACGAACTCCTGCGAGGGAGGGCAGGCTCCATGACTCCAATCCCATTGCCCATGAATAGCGCCATTATCCCACGAACCTTTGCTCATCGGATGGTCTTGCTGATAAAGCATTTGCGGGTCGAGCCCTTCCCACCACTTGCCTTTGCCGTCTTCCTTTCGGAGGTTGCCGTCATAATAGACGCCAGCCTTCTCGCCTTCAAGGTCATAGCGCTGAGAGGGCTCGAACCAAGTCCAAGCGTGGTCGGCATGAAAAGAGATGCCAAGCGGCAGACCATACTTCTTGGCTGCAGCTGCCCACTCTCCCAGAATGTCTCGCTTTGGGCCGATGTTCTTGCTGTTCCAAGGTTGGTATTGGGAGTCCCAAAGGTCGTAGTTGTCGTGATGATTTCCAAGGACAAAGAAGTACTGAGCGCCACATCGTTTGTAGCGAGCCACAAGGCTATCGGGCTGCCATCTCTCGGCCTTGAAGAGCGGCAGAATGTCCTTATAACCGAACTCCGAAGGGTGCCCGTAATGTTCTCGATGGAAATTGGATTTGTAGTTGCCCTCCATATACATTTCGCGAGCCATCCAGTCACCGCTGCCTTCCACGCATTGTGCTCCCCAATGTGCCCAGATGCCGAACTTGGCGTTGCGGAACCATTCGGGTGTCTCGTGCTGCTCCAGCGACTGCCAGGTGGGTTCAAACTGTCCCGTCTGCATCTTCTCGTTCTCCTCGCTGACAGGTATCCTGTACGTCTCCTGCGCAGCAACCACTGCCGCAGTCCATATAACGGCAAGTAATAAGGCCTTTCTCATGTGTTCTTATCGTTATTTATTATAGTTTTGTCGTCAATTCCTTTACAAAGTTACAAAAAAAATTGCAAAGAGTCAAATGATATTGAACTTTTTTTGACGGCCTTGAGCAGGGGAACACTCACTTACAATCACTCCAAGTCGAGAAAAAACAACTGATTTATTTTGTTTATCTCTCGCTTATTTGTATCTTTGCAGTAAATTTCGAACAATCCGATACTATGAAAAAGTTTCTTGCTTTCCTGCTGCTCTCCATGCCGATGATTGCCCTCGCACAGCGCTACACAGACCGCTTGGACCGCGGACTTGTGGCCATGAAGGCGAATGGAGGCATCTTCTTGAGTTGGCGCATCACGGCCGAGGAGTACTATGATGTGACTTATAACGTTTATCGCGACGGACAGAAGCTGAATGACGTTCCACTCAGCGTCTCGAATTATCAGGATACGAGTGGTACGACAGACAACCAGTACACCATACGTGCCATCATCAACGGCGAGGAACAGGCCGACTGTAATCCTGCCACGCCTTGGAGTACGAGCTACAAGGAAATCACGCTGAAGCACGAAGGCATCAAGAGCAGCCTCGTTCCTAATGATGCCACATGTGCTGATATGGATGGCGACGGAGAACTGGAAATCCTGATGAAGTTTGACAACCAGAGCGAGATAGAGCAGTCTTATCCCAAGAACGGACCTAAGATAGACGGCGTGGATACAAGGGAATACTCCATCATCGAGTGCCTGAAGCAGGACGGCACACGCCTTTGGTGGGTGAATTGCGGGCCGAATATGGGAGATTTCCAGAACAACGAGCAGAACATCATTGCATACGATTGGGACGAAGACGGACGAGCTGAGGCTGTGATGCGAGCTGCCGATGGTACCGTTATTCACATGTCCGACGGCTCGACCTATACTGTAGGCGATTCTACAAAGAATGTGCGCCCTGCTACAGGTGGAGGTACCAACTGGTTTGTCACTACTGACGGGGAATACCTCCTTTACATGGACGGACTGACAGGACAACCCTATCAATGCATTCCCTATCCTCTGAAGCGCTTGGAATCGAATGAAACTGACCTGAATCGTGCTTGGGGCGATGGTTACGGACATCGCGCGTCGAAGCATTTCTTTGGCGCTCCATACTTCGACGGACAGCATCCCAGCCTCTTCCTGGCTCGTGGCATCTATACCCGACACAAGATGATTGCCTACGACATCAATCCCACTACCCACCGACTGACTGAGCGTTGGCGTTGGACATGCAATACCGACGGTCCGTGGAAAGGGCAGGGCTACCACAATTATTGCGTGGCAGATGTCGATTGGGACGGTCGCGACGAGATTGTCTTCGGTTCGATGGTCATTGATGATAATGGCAAAGGGCTCTCTACGACAGGCTTTGGACACGGAGATGCTGAGCATGTGGGCGACTTGGACCCCTATCGTCATGGTCATGAGGTATTCGCCTGTATGGAGGACAACCCTGGCACGAACTATCGGGATGCCACCACCTCGAAGGTTTTCTATCGCTACACAGCCGCGAGGGATGTGGGGCGCTGCATGGCAGGCAACTTCACCAACAGTTTCCCTGGCTCTCTCTGCACACCTACAGACATAGGTCCCATCAGCACCGTTACTGCCGGAGCTATAAGCGGACTGGGCGATACGGGTGTGAACCAGAACTTCCGCATCTATTGGGATGGTGACCTCTGCGAAGAAAGCTTCAACTATGTGGATGGCAAGAATACAGCAGGATGCATCGCCAAGTATGGCTCGTGGAATCCCATCTACACCTGCGCAGGCTCCCTGACCAATAACGACACGAAGGGAACACCCTGCTTCCAAGGCGACATCCTTGGCGATTGGCGCGAGGAAATCATCATGCGTACTGCAAATGGCAACATCCGCATTTACTCTACGCCTACTGCAACGAAATGGCGCAACTATACCCTTTGGCACGACCATCAGTACCGTAACGCTATGGTATGGCAAATGTGTGGATACAACCAGCCACCTCGTCCCAGCTATTTCCTTGGTGAACTGGAGGGCATCACCATTGCTCCACCTCCTCTCACCACTTCAGGACGCGTTTCCATGGAAGATGGTTCTGCCATCGATGCCAGTCAGGACGGAAAGCATGTGCTGGTCTCCGGTTATGCGGACATGAACATAAGCATAGCCGACAATCCGCAGCCAGCCGTACTTACCTTCAATGTGCCTTCGTGGGTGCAGGGAACGGCTGCCAGCGAATGTGCCTCCCAGAATACGGCGATTAACTATACCTATTATACTTGCAACGTGACGGGTGGTGGCATCAGCGGCAATGGCCGTTTGGTGAAGCAAGGTGACGGTATGCTCATCCTGCCCAAGGCCGACTTTACCCACACAGGCGAGACGAACGTATGGGGCGGCACATTGCGCTTTGACGGACGCTTGACGGCCAGCCCCCTGTGGTTGAATCGCTTCACACGCTTAGAGAGCAATGGCGGCGTGTTCCGCACCATAACTGCTACCTACGGTTCGTCCATCGTGCCTGGCGGCAAAGATTGTTCAGGTACAGTCACAGCCGATTCCATATTGCTTGGTTTCGGCTCGCGTCTCGTCCATGACCTCTTTGGCGAAGGGCAATGCAGCGACACCATCCGAACCCGTGCCCTCTTCGTAGAACGCAAGACAGGCACAGCTTGGACGAAGGGCGGTCCTCAGTACTTGATGCCGGTCATCGAGTTGAAGGGACATCCTGCAGAGGGACAGACGTCCATGCCTGCAGGCAAATACATTATAGCAGAGATGGAAAGCTTCTATGGCTCTGTTGATGATATCATCGTCGAGGGGATGGAGACAGCGAAGAAGCAGCTCTATGTTGAAGACGGGAAGCTGGTTCTGGAGATTGTTGGGCTGCGTGATGCCGCTACGGTAATGTGGATGGGGAACAGTAGCAGTGCTTGGGACGAAGCAGAAACCGACAATTTTCTCCTCAACGGTGAGAGCACCCCTTTTGTGGCAGGCGACCATGTGGTGTTCAACGATGAGGCCCAGACGAAGTCTGTAAACATCGCGGACAACGTCTATCC
>JAGCFN010000035.1 GCA_017650085.1 Bacteroidaceae bacterium
ATGGCTTTCGAGAAGACGGTCAAGTATTTGAAGGAGAACTACCCAGAGCAATTCATCATAGCAGATGCTAAGCGTGGTGACATAGGCAACACCAGCCAGATGTATGCCCGCACCTTCTTTGGCGAATACGATGTGGATGCGCTGACTGTTGCACCTTATATGGGCGAAGACAGCGTGACGCCTTTTATCGAGGGCTACGAAGGAAAGTGGGTCATTTTACTTGCCTTGACCAGCAACAAAGGCTCTTTTGACTTCCAACTCACAGAAGATAAAGACGGTGAACGTCTCTTTGAGAAGGTTATTCGCAAAAGCCAAGAGTGGGGCAACGACGAGAATATGATGTATGTGGTAGGTGCGACAAGAGGCGAGATGTTCCAAGATGTCCGTCGAGTCGCTCCTAATGCCTTCCTGCTTGTGCCAGGAGTAGGTGCTCAAGGAGGCAGCCTCGAGGAGGTATGTAAGTATGGTATGATAGAGGACTGCGGCTTGTTGGTGAACAGCAGTCGTGCCATCATCTATGCCGACAAGACAGAGAACTTTGCACAAGTAGCCGCTGAGAAAGCCAAAGAAGTGGCCGATCAGATGGCACAACTTTTAAAATAAAGATACATGGAATTCACAGCACAAATGATAGCAGGACTGATAGGCGGCACCATCGTTGGTGACCCCAATGCAAAGGTAAACAACTTCGCCAAGATAGAAGAAGGAAAGCCTGGTTGCATCAGTTTCCTGTATGATCAGAAGTATGAACGATATCTCTATGAGACAGAAAGTAGTGTGATACTTGTCAATCAGGATTTTGAACTTAAGCAGGATGTAAAAGCTACTCTTATCAAGGTACCTAATGCTCGCGAGGCAGTGGCAAAGCTCTTGCAGATATACGAAAGCATGAAGCCCAAACGGGAAGGCATCAGCGATCTCGCTTTCATAGATCCATCGGCAAAGATAGGGGAGAAGTGCTACATTGGTCCTTTTGTTGCTATTGCCGAAGGCGTGGAGATAGGCGAAGGCTGTGTCCTTCATCCTCATGTTACGATAGGCAGGAACGCTAAAGTAGGAGCGAACACAGAGATTTACAGTAATGCGGTCATTTATCACGACTGTATCGTTGGCAATCGTTGTGTCCTTCATGCCGGTTGTGTTATTGGCGCCGATGGTTTTGGCTTCGAACCTACTGAAGAAGGCTACAAGAAGATACCTCAGATTGGCATCGCCATCATTGAAGATGACGTTGAGATAGGTGCCAATAGTTGTGTGGACAGAGCTGTTATGGGTGCTACCATCGTGCATAGTGGCGTGAAGATAGATAATTTGGTGCAGATTGGCCACAACGATGAAATAGGCAGCCATACTGTAATGTCGGCACAGGTCGGAATTGCAGGAAGCACGAAAATAGGAGAGTGGTGCATGTTCGGCGGTCAAGTAGGTATTGCAGATCATGCAACTATTGCTAATCGCGTTATGGCTGGAGCTCAGGCCGGTATCCCAAACAGTGTCAAGAAAGAAGGTGCAGCCATACAGGGAACACCTGCCATCGAAGGGCGTAATTTCTGGAAGAGCAGCGCAATCTTTAAGAATTTGCCTGATATTTGGGCAGATATGAATCAGATGAAGAAGGAGATTAAGATGCTCAAAGAGCAACTAGGACTCCCTAAAAAGGAAGAATAATGTTAAAGCAAAATACACTCAAAGAAAGTTTCTCGCTTAGCGGAAAAGGTCTTCACACAGGGCTTAACCTGACTGTGACGTTCCTTCCTGCTCCTGCAGGACATGGCTACAAAATACAGCGAGTGGATATGCCTAAGCAACCCATCATGGATGCTGTGGCAGAGAATGTGATTGACACACAACGTGGCACCGTTCTTGGTAAAGGTGAAATGCGATGCAGTACAGTAGAACATGCTCTGGCTGCATTATATGCTTTGGGTATTGACAATGTGCTTATTCAAGTCGATGGACCAGAATTCCCCATTCTTGATGGTAGTGCGGAGCCTTATGTTCGCGAGATTCAGCGTGTCGGTTTGTGTGAGCAGGATGCTCCCAAAGACTATTATTATATCACGAAGAAGATGGAGTTTCGCGATGACAAGACAGGTGCTTGCATTACATTGCTCCCCGATGAGGACTTCTCCATTACGAGTATGATAGCGTTCGACGGCAAGGTTCTCAGCAGTCAGTTTGCTACGCTCGACAGTATGGATAAGTTCGCTACAGAGGTTGCAGCTGCTCGTACTTTCGTCTTTGTTCGTGAGATAGAGCAATTGCTCTTGGCTGGTCTTATCAAAGGTGGCGATCTGGATAATGCTATCGTTATATATGAACGTCAGACCACACAGGAAAACCTCGATAAACTTTGTAAGTTGACGGGAGCTGAACATCACGATGCTTCAGATCTTGGTTATATTCAGCACAAACCTTTAGTGTGGGATAATGAGCCGGCTCGCCATAAGTTGCTCGACATCATAGGCGATATGGCACTTATCGGCAGGCCCATAAAGGGTCGCATCATTGCCACTCGTCCAGGACATACCATTAATAATAAGTTTGCTCGGATGATGCGTAAAGAGATACGCAAGCACGAGGTGCAGGCTCCGAAGTATGATCCCAATCAGACACCTCTCATGGATGTGAACCAAATTAAGCAATTGTTGCCTCACCGCTATCCGATGCTTTTGGTTGACAAGGTTATAGACATAAAGGAAAACTATATCGTGGCAGTCAAGAATGTGACGAACGACGAGCCTTTCTTCCAGGGACATTTCCCAGATGAACCTGTAATGCCTGGTGTCCTGCTGATAGAAGCTCTGTCGCAGACAGGAGGCTTGTTCGTCCTGCACGACAAGCAGCCCAACACTTACAGTACATATATCCTGCGAATAGATGATGTCAAGTTCCGTCAAAAAGTTTCGCCAGGAGACACGTTGGTATTCCGAGTTGAAATAGTTGCACCTCTTCGCCATAACATAGGTACGATGCAAGGTTATGCTTTTATCGGCGAGAATTGTGTAGCAGAGGCAACCTTCACTGCCCAAGTCATTAATAATAAACAGTAAACGTTATGATAAGTCCTTTGGCATATATTCATCCTGAAGCCATCATTGGTGAGAACTGTGAGATAGGTCCGTTTTGCTATATTGATAAAGGAGTTGTTATTGGTAATGATAACACTTTGATGAATAGTGTGACGGTGCTTTACGGAGCTCGCATTGGCAATGGGAACATCTTCTTCCCTGGAGCTGTTATCAGTGCAATCCCGCAAGATCTTAAGTTCCGAGGTGAAGAAACTACTGCAGAGATAGGCAACAACAACAAGATTCGCGAGAATGTCACCATCAATCGAGGCACTGCTGCAAAGGGTCGAACCATTGTCGGCAATGAAAATCTTTTGATGGAAGGCGTGCATGTGGCACACGATGCCATCGTTGGGAATGGTGTTATCATAGGCAATGGCACGAAACTCGCGGGTGAGATTGTCATTGATGACAACGCTATCTTGAGCGCCAATGTGTTGATGCATCAGTTCTGTCGTGTGGGTAGTTATACGATGGTTGGCGGAGGCACACGTTTCTCGCAGAATGTTCTGCCCTTCAGCCTTGTGGCTCGTGAGCCCGCGGCTTTTTGCGGATTGAACACCATCGGGCTTCGTCGACGTGGGTTCGACCGCGATCTTATCAATAACATACACATGGCTTATCAAATCATCCTGCAAGGAACAGGTAAGTTGAACGAACTTCTTGCCCGTGTAGAACAGGAGATTCCCATGAGCCCTGAGATAGAATATATCCTCGATTTTATCCGAAACAGCGATCGAGGTTTCATTAGATAAACAACAGACCATGACACTCAAGCTTACATTATTCAGCCAAGAGAAGGAAGACTTCGTCCGAGAGATACTCATTGACAGCGATGCCAAGTTCTTTGAGTTACACAGACTTATTTTGGATGACTGTAATTACGACGAACATCAAAAGCAATGTTTCCTTATTTGCGATGATGATTGGCGTGTCAAACAACGCATTTCTCTTCAAGACAGCGAGGAGGTGGGCTACGACCAGGACCTCAATTTGATGTCCGACACCAGCATTAGCGATTTTCTCGAAGAGGAAGGTCAGCGTTTGGCATACGTCTTTGATCCTGAAGGGAAGCGCTTTTTCCTGATGGAACTTACGGAGAATGTCTTTGGCAGAACAGAGAAGAAAGCTATTGTAAATCGTCGTCATGGCTTGCCTCCAATGCAATCTCTCATCGAAGAAGAAGAGCAGCAGGAGGATTCGACAGAGAGACAGGAGGAGATAGAAGAGGGTTTCTATGGCGATGAGGGCTATGAGGAGGAAGAACTCGACCTTGAAGGTTACGAGATAGACGAGTAATGACACTATATGTTCTGTTAGGTCCTACGGCTGTCGGTAAGACAGAACTTGCCTTGCAGATAGCTGAGAAGCTCGGGAGTCCTATCCTGAACTGTGATAGTCGGCAGATATATCGCGGTATGGAAATAGGCACGGCAGCCCCTACGGCAGAACAACAACGTGTCAAACATTACTTTGTGGGCACACACGACATCGGTTCTTATTACAGTGCAGCCCAATATGAGCAGGATGTCCTATCACTTATGGAACGGCTTAAGAGCAGTCATCATTCGTTATTACTTACGGGTGGTAGCATGATGTATCTTGATGCGGTATGTAATGGGATAGATGATATTCCCTCTGTTGATGTAGATGTGCGCGAGACATTGCGCGAACGATTGATGAATGGCGGCATTGATGAGATGCGAAATGAACTGCGACTACTTGATCCTGAATACTATTATTCGGCTGATACTCGCAACCCAAAGCGTGTCGTGCATGCTTTGGAAGTTTGTTATACAACGGGGCGTCCATATTCTTCCTTCCTGACAAAAGAACGTAAACAGCGTCCTTTTCATATCGTCAAAATTGGTTTGAAGCGTGAACGCCAAGAACTTTTCGAGCGTATTAACAACCGAGTGGATGCCATGATGGATGCAGGATTACTCAAGGAAGTGCGCCGACTCTATCCATTCCGCCATGAGAATGCCCTTAATACGGTTGGCTACAAAGAACTCTTCCGCCACCTTGACGGCGAATGGGAACTGCCTTTTGCGGTTGAGAAGATTAAGAAGAATACGCGCGATTATGCAAAGAAACAGATGACGTGGTTCGCTCATGACAACGAGATACAGTGGTTTCATCCTGATCAAAGGGAGGAGATTTTTCAAATAATTAAATAAAGAACGATGAACGCAAAAGGCTTAATAGTTCCGATTACGAGCTTTCTTCACAAAATATATTCAGGTCCGTGGTACAAGAAGGTTGCCGTTTGGTTTGCCACATTTATTTTAATTATCATCTTGTTTTTCGTCGCCGTTGATTGCAACTTCTGCTATCTCTTCGGTCGTTCTCCGGGTTTCGCTGACATAGAAGACCCTGTAGTCAACGAAGCATCAGAGGTTTATACTTGTGATGGGGTGCTGATGGGAAGATATTTTAATGAGAACCGAACGCCTGTTACATATAAAGAGATTTCGCCTATCCTGATTAGGACACTTATTGATACCGAGGATGAGCGTTTCTACTTGCACAACGGCATTGACGTTGTCGGGCTTTTCTCTGCAGGCAGGGACATTGTACAGGGTCATGCTCGAGGTGCCAGCACTATTACTCAGCAACTAGCCAAGAACCTTTTCCGTGTCCGCACGAAGTATTCAACAGGTATACTTGGCCGCATTCCCGGCATTAAGATACTTGTCATGAAGGCTAAGGAGTGGATTGTAGCGTTGAAACTTGAGTGGATTTTCTCGAAGGAAGAGATTCTGACAATGTATCTGAATACTGTAGACTTTGGCAGCAATGCTTATGGAATCAAGACTGCAGCACGAACTTATTTCGGCACAACTCCCGATGCTCTTACCTACGAGCAGGCTGCAACCTTGGTTGGATTGCTCAAGGCGACCAGTTATTATAGTCCTCGACTCAATCCCGAGAACAGTTTACAACGGCGAAATACGGTCTTGCAGCTCGTCTATGACCATCACCACATATTCTTTGACGGTAAAGAAGCAACGCCAGCACAACTGGACTCCCTGTTTGCGTTGCCCATTGCCATGAAGGTTCGTACCACAGAAAGCTATCAGGACGGGATGGCTCCATACTTCCGCGAGGCTCTCAAGATCTACATAGACTCCCTTTGTACAGAGGGATATGTGCCTGGATATGATGCCATAAACAAACTTGACCTTGATGCCGATGGCCTTCGTATCTACACTTCCATTGATTCCAGAATGCAAACTTATGCCGAAGCAGCCGTTAGGAAACAAATGCAGGCTGTTCAGAAGCGATTCTACGAACACTGGGGACACACCAATCCTTGGCAGAATGCTCAGCGTCAAGAGATACCCAATTTTGCTGAGAACATTGCCCGTCGTTCACCATATGGCAGGTATCTCAAGGCAAAATATAAAGAAAATGCCGATTCCATCGCGTTTTATCTCAACCAGCCACATATGGTTCGCCTTTTCAGTTATAATGGTCCATTAGAATTGGAGATGAGCACTATCGACTCTGTTCGTTACATGCTTCGCTTTATGCACACAGGTTTCGTGGCTATCGAACCCGATACTCGTTACGTTCGTGCTTGGGTGGGAGACATTGATTTCCGTTCTTGGCAAGTCGATAATGTGCGTGCAGTTCACCAACCAGGTTCAACGTTCAAGCTCTTCGTTTATACCGAGGCGATGAATCAGGGGCTCAATCCCATCGACCATCGACGCGATTCTTATGTCTCATATACTGATACAATTGGTGGCAGACCTAGGGTATGGGCTCCGCATAACGCGAATGGTGTTTATACAAACAGCGAGATATCCCTTAAGAGCGCGTTTGCCATGAGTGTCAACACTGTAGCTGTTCGAGTGGGAATGGAGTGTGGCATTCACAATATTGCCCAGACTGCTTATGCGATGGGCATTAAGACGAAACTGAATGAGACGCGTTCCCTGACGCTTGGCAGTAGTGAGGTCAATCTTCTGGAACTTGTCAACAGTTATTGTACGGTTGCCAATGATGGCCGTTACAGCATGCCTTTGCTCGTCGAACGCATTGAGGATTGTGATGGAAACCTGATTTATCAAGCAAAAAAGAGAGAAAAGAAAGCTATCCCATATCGTTCTGCTTACCTCATGCAAAAGATGCTTTTGGGCGGACTTTCTGGCACTTCTAGCAGCCTTTGGAACTACATACGTCCTTTCTATGCTGATACTGAGTTTGGAGGCAAAACGGGAACAAGCAACAATCATGCAGATGCATGGTTCGTAGGTGTTACCCCTGGTCTTGTTGGTGGTGCTTGGGTTGGCGGCGAATACCCAAGCATCCATTTCCGTACAGGACAGCTCGGTCAGGGAAGCAAAACGGCTCTTCCCATCTTTGGGGAGTTCATACAGAGTGTTTTGTCTGATGACAATTTCAGCAAGTACCGCATAAAGTTCCCGCCGGCAAAGGGTCTTGACCCTCGTTTGTGGACGGGCTTTGGCTATACATACCATCAGCCCGACACGACTTCCTACGATTATAACTTCTCCGAATCTGATGATACGGATGGAACAGATTTTTCTCTCGGACAGGAGGAGAATGTCGAACAAGAGACTCCAACTGAAGAAGTCCCTGAACAAGAAACGGTGGAGGAGTTGTACGAATAGCCTTCGTGAATCAAGGACACTTGTCTATGTAAAAAACTTGGCACGTTAAGTTCGCCAACTTAACGTGCCAAGTTTGCCAATTAAGCGTGCCAAGTTTGAGATTTAACCACGCCTAATTTTCTGATGTCTTATTTCTTCTTGCTGAGGTCAAGCACGCGAACAGCGCGGAACTTCAAGCCTGCACCATGACCGAGGAAGCCGATGTGGCCAGTTTTGTTGAACATGCCGGGGTGATTCCTGTGGTCGACAGTGTAAGGATTGTTGTCGCTTCCGTCGGGAGCAACGTTGTGTCCCTTACAAGCTTCCTTGATATCGCCGTCAACAATGACTTCTCCGTTAACAGTAACGGTGATGTGGTTGCCCTGAACACGAATTTCTTCTTCGCTCCATTCGCCAAGAGGTTTGTGCTTGATGCGCTTTGCCGGAATGACGCCATACACGCTTCCGTGCACTTGATACTCGCGAAGACCGGCATAGATGGGGTCATCGTGATCGAGGATCTGCACTTCGCACATACCGTCGTAAGCAGCATCAACACCCATCGGAGTACGGACACCAACACCATTGTTCACACCAGGACGCAGGAAGCAGAACTCGAAGCGGAACACAAAGTCGCGATATTCCTTCTTGGTATAAAGGTTGCTCTCGTTGCCATAGTTGGCAGTAACGTTGATGCAGCCGTTGATGGGAACATAACCCACCTTGTTGCCTACGAAGTTGTCGAGGTTCGTGCCATCGAACAGGAGCTCGAATCCCTGCTTCTTTTCCTCAGCAGAAAGAACGTAAGGCTCAACCGGAGTCATCTCCGAGAGCTTTTGACGGAGTGCATCTACTGCATAGCCGTCGTCGGCATCACCAGTTGCTTTGAAGATGTTGATACACTTCTCGAGGCTGCTCTTAGCTACGTCGTACTCGATGTCCTCTGTGGTCTTGGAGATGATGTCCTTGCAAGCTGTGGCGGCGGTGTAGCCGAGGTCCTTGTCGTCAAGTTGCTTGCTGGCAAGCAGGAAGGCGTTGCGGGTGGGAGTTCCTGCCAGTTTCGAGAGGATGTCCTTCTTGTCGGCTACAGAATTGGCAAGCGCAAAGGCCTCGCTAAGCTTTGCAGAACGGCTGTCGAGGTTGCGCTCCTTGCTGTTCACGAGGTTGACATAGCTCTTCAGTGCCTTCTCGTTGCCTTTCTTGGCGGCATCGAGCAGAGGCTTGGCAGCCTTGTTGTTTGTACTCTTACCCAGGGCTTCGATGGCAGCGTCATCACCAATCTTTTCAAGTTCAGCAACGGAAGCGTCAGTTCCTGTAGCGGCGAGCAAGGGATAGAGGCGTTCTTTGTTGGGAACCTGAGGCGCTTTCACGAAATTGGAGATCTCTTTGTATTGGTCGTCGGCAGACAATGCTTGCAGACTTGCAGCTGCAACCTTCTCCCACTTTGGAACGTTTTGATCTTCCTTGACGATAGCCAAAGCACCGATGGCAGGCTTTACCAACTGTGAGGTCACCACGCCAGGCAGAGCATCAAGGGCAGCCTCGCCATAAGTCTTGTCGATGGTCAACTTGAATATTTCAGGTGCAGCTTCGGTGAAGCGACGTGCAGAAGCCAGTTTCAGCAAAGAGACCTTCTTGTCTCCTTCCGCAGCTTTCAGGGGCTCCAACAAGTTCAACTTGCCAGGGAAAGAACAGAGTGCACGGAAAGCATCCGCGTCGTTCTCGCCACCGAGCTGGTCGATGAGTGCCTTTTCGGCATCCTCTCCACCAATCTTACCAAGGGCTTCGATGGCAGCTTTTGCAGGCTTGCCACCTTTAGCAGCAACGTCAGCGAGGAAAGCCTTCTGGCTTGCAACCTTGTTGTCGCCAAGCCAATAGAGGACATCGCTCTTTGCTTCTTCGCTGAGAGACTTGAACTTCTTGGTCACGCTGGCAGCCAATTCGTCTGTCACAAGGCCTTTTGCCGTGGCGAACTTCAGTGCCTGCATGCGCATTGCATGGTCCTTATTCTTGATGGCTTTCACGATTTCTTTGCCTGCATCGCTGCCGAGGCTGACGAGTTTGTCGTAGGCTTTGGCATAAGGTGTCGAAGCTGGATGTGCAACGTAGGTGACGTCCTCTTCTTTCGAGAGCAGTCGAAGCTCATTCTCCAGGAATTGTTTTGCGTCCTTGTCGCTTTGTGCGGCGATGGCTTGCTTGAGGCCTTCGCGTACATTAGCTGCCCAAGTGTCGTTGGTTCCTGCAAATGCAACGGCTCCATGAATGACGTATTCCACCTTGGCATTAACGCGTTGAGCCGCGGGTTTGAGCATTGCGGCCAGCATTGTGATTGACTTCGGAGCAGCCTGAACGAGGGGTTGCATCTCGGCATTGAAGTCTGCCTGTTTCTGTATAGGCACGAGTGCGAGCACATCCTGAACGATGGTCTCGGTAGCGCGATTGCGTGCATCCTGTGCAAAGGAAGGCATACTGAGCAAAATCGCAGCTATAATAATATATAATGTACGTTTCATTGTTTATCTATAAATTAAGAGTTAAGAATTAAGAGTTAAGAATTAAATAGATTTGAATAGAGTTGCGACCATCGTCGCATTGATTCTTAATTCTTCTTTTTTAATTTTTAATTATTATGTCAGATGAGCTTTGCCCATTCGCCTCTCATTGGTTGGTTGACGAGACGGTTGGCTTCATCGTCGTTAATGAAGGTTTGCGTCTTCGGATCAAAGTTGAGAGTACGGTTGAGTCGGAGTGCGCAAACGCCGATGTTGACGATGGTTGCACTGTGGTGACCATTGCTCTCGTTGAGGGCGAACTGACGTCGAGTACGTACACATTCCAGGAAGTCTGTGTTGCGTTCCTCTGGGTCGGGAAGCTCGTTGATGATTTGCTGTACATTGGGAATCGTGCATTCGAAGCCCTTGTAGACTTTTCCCTTCGGTCCTTCGATGTATGGAACCTTGCCTTCACTCTCGAAGCCTTCACCTTCGAGGATAATCTGGCAACCGTCGGCATAGGTGTAGGTGATGTTCCTCCAAATGCCGACTGCATCGGGATGCTGCTGGGGAGCGTCGATTTCGACTTTGATTGGGAACTCGTCATCCTTGCCGAGAATGTACTGAACGGGGTCGATGTAGTGCTGACCCATGTCTGCCAAACCGCCACCATCATAGTCAAAGTAGCCGCGGAAGGTCTGGTGAGTACGATGGATATTGTAGGGCTTGAAGGGAGCCGGGCCGAGCCAGAAGTCGTAGTCGAGTTCTTTGGGAACGGGTTGAACCTCGAGGTTTTCCTTACCTACCCAGAAGAATTTCCATGCGAAACCTGTTGCTCCGGATATTCTGACCTTGAGAGGCCAGCCGAGCAGACCGCTGTCGACGAGTTTCTTGAGTGGCTTGACTTCTGTGCCGAGACCATAGAATGTGTCTTTGAAGCGGAACCATGTGTTCAGACGGAACACTCTTCCGTTGCGCTTCACAGCCTCTTCCACGCGTTTGCCCTCGCCGATTGTGCGCGTCATGGGTTTTTCGCAGAAGATGTCCTTGCCTGCATTGGCGGCGATGACCGACATGAGTCCGTGCCAATGGGGTGGTGTGGCGATGTGAACGATGTCGACATTGGGGTCGTTAATCAGTTCGCGGAAGTCGTGATAGGCTTTGATGTCGTCGCCCCACTTCTGCTTTGCAGCGGTAACGGCCGAGTCGAGATGCTTCTGGTCCACGTCGCAAAGGGCAACGAGACGGCAGTTCTGGTCGCTGATGAAGTGTGAACCTGAGCGGCCAATGCCGCCAACACCAATCAAACCTCGAGTCAGCTGGTCGCTAGGAGCAATGATGTCGTTCTTGCTTCCCATCTTACCCATGACCTCTCGAGGCAAAATGCTGAAGAGGGCGGCACTAGCTGCTCCCTTCGTAATAAAAGATCGTCTGTTCATTTTCGAGGTTAATTAATTAAGAATAGTTGCTTTTTCGCACCAAAATTAGCTTTTTTTCTTGACATCACAAAACTTTGAGAGGGAAAACTTGTGCAGGAAAGAGTGATTTTTCGAATATTGTCAATTAAGTATTATGAACTATGAATTAAATGTTGTATCTTTGTGCTTGAAAGCAAGATCAAAGTGAAGATGCAAACGGAAATACCAAAAGATTTTGTGCGACTCATGCATGAACACTTCGATGGGGCAACTGCAGACTGCCTTTGCGAAGCTTTGGAGGCGACGGATCCTGAGGTTTCCATTCGCCTGAACCCTCGCAAACTCTCTGCCGAAACGGTTTTGGCTCACAATCCTGACCTCGAGCCAGTACCTTGGTGCCCAGATGCGTTCTATCTGAAGGAAAGGCCCGCTTTTACTTTCGACCCCTTGCTTCATGCAGGAGCATACTATGTTCAAGAGGCTTCCTCGATGTATGTCGCCAAGGTTTTGCAGGAGTTCATGCCTAAGGGAAAGCCTTTGCTGGCGCTCGATTTGTGTGCCGCTCCAGGTGGGAAAAGCACGCTTTTGCAGAGTCTCCTGCCTGAAGGTTCGCTCCTCATCAGTAATGAACCTATTGCAAAAAGGGCTCAAGTGCTTGCCGAGAACATGCAAAAGTGGATGATGGGACAGCCTGAAAGCGCTCCTCAAAGTATTGTGACTCAGAACTATCCAGCCGATTTTGGCGCTTTGACTGGTCAGGTCGACATTCTTCTGACGGATGTGCCCTGCTCTGGCGAAGGTATGTTCCGCAAAGAGGAAGATGCCAGGAAGGATTGGAGCTTGGAAAATGTGATGATGTGCCAGCAAAGACAAATGAGCATCCTTAATGACATTTGGCATGTTCTCAAACCAGGAGGTCTGCTTATCTACAGTACATGCACTTTCAACCGCTTCGAAGATGAGGACAATACCCGCAAAATTTGCGATGAAATGGGCGGTTTTTGCATTTTCGAACGACATTTTCTTCCAGGAAGAGACAGGGGAGAAGGGTTCTATCTGGCAGTCATAAAAGCTCCCTCTACACTTCCAGAAAGAGAGGGTGGGGAGAGATATTTGGGAAGAGTTCTCTTCGATTCTTCCAAATCGCCACTTCCAGAAGGCCCTCGTATCGAGCTGAGTTATAACGAAGCCCTGCAGTATTTGCGTCGGGAAGCACTTCGGGTTGAGGCTCCGAGAGGGCCTGTAACGCTTTGCTATCGCGGGTTTGCGCTTGGTCAGGGCAAGGGGGTCGGCTCTCGCATCAATAATCTTTACCCAGAAGCCTGGCGTATCCGAACCACTTATACGAGTCCTTTCTCCCTGCTTGAAATGGTCGATGAAATCGCGCGTTAGGGTGAGTCGCCAAACTTCACACTAGTAAATCGTAAACTTCACGTTAGTAAATTGCAAACTTCACGTTAGTAAATTGCAAACTTCACACTAGTAAAACGCAAACTTCACACTAGTAAATCGCAAACTTCACACTATACGATTGCAATCATAACACTATACGTTTCTGGTCGTCATCAAGGTCATTATCTCTCGACTCACGCCAATTGAGTCCTTTTCTTCTTTCCTAAGAAGAATTTTTCCACTTATTCCTTGTTCAATCGCCAAGAAAATATTACCTTTGCAGCTCATTCTTCTAAATAAAAGACATGCTTATGGGAGAACAT
Organism: Bacteroidaceae bacterium; assembly: GCA_017650085.1. GTDB lineage: Bacteria > Bacteroidota > Bacteroidia > Bacteroidales > Bacteroidaceae > Physcousia. The sequence goes on from JAGCFN010000035.1 coordinate 13,319, forward strand.
AACCATTTGGTCATCATGGCTGGCGGCGTTGGAAGCCGTTTCTGGCCGATGAGTACACCTGAGAAACCAAAGCAGTTCGTCGATGTGATGGGCTGCGGAAGATCACTCATCCAGCTGACCTTCGACCGCTTCAAACCAATCATTTCTGCGAAGAACATGTGGGTCGTGACGTCAGCAAAATACCTTAACATAGTTCGCGAACAACTGCCCGAAATACCTTGGAACCATGTCTTGCTGGAGCCTTGCCGTAGGAATACGGCTCCCTGCATTGCCTATGCAAGTTGGCGTATCAAGGCTCAAGATCCGAAGGCAAATGTCGTGGTTGCTCCAAGTGATGCCATCGTGATGGATACCGTTGAGTTCCAGCGCGTTGTCAACTCGTGTCTCAAGTTCGTGGCAGAGTCCGACGCGATGGTTACACTTGGCATGAAACCCACTCGACCTGAGACGGGTTACGGCTACATTCAGGCCGACCTCTCCTTCTCGACTGCGCGAAACAAGGAGGTTTTCCGCGTCGATTCGTTCAAGGAGAAGCCTGACATCGATACCGCGAAACGTTATATTCAGAAGAACAACTTTTTCTGGAACGCAGGTATCTTCGTCTGGAACGTCGGCACCATTGCCAATGCCTTGCGAGTTTACCAGCCAACCCTCTCGAAAATCTTCGAGGACTTGCTTCCCATCTACGGCACAGAGAAGGAGCAAGCCGCTATTAACGAGGCCTTCCCTCAGTGCGAGAACATCTCCATAGACTATGCCATCATGGAGAAAGCCGAGGAGATTTACGTCTTCCCCGCAAGTTTCGGCTGGAGCGACCTTGGCACTTGGGGTTCGCTTCACGAGAATTCCGAGCGTGACATCTACGGAAACGCACTCATCGGAGAGAACATAGATGTCTACGAAACCACTAATTGCATAGTACATGCGACACAGGAAAAGCGCGTAGTAGTGCAGGGTCTGGACGGCTTCATCGTGGCCGAATGTGACAATACATTACTTATATGTCGACTTTCCGACGAGCAACGCATCAAACAATTCAGCGAAAGCAAAGAATAATATGAATGAAAAAGTAGCACTTATAACAGGCGTAACAGGTCAGGATGGCTCGTATCTGAGCGAGTTCCTTCTCGAGAAAGGCTATGAGGTTCACGGCATCATCCGCCGTTCCTCTGTTGATTTCCGCGAAAGAATCGCTCACCTCGAGGGCAAGCCTCACTTCCATCTGCACTATGCAGACATGGGTGACTCGATGTCGCTCGTCAAGTTGGTCGGACTTGTCCAACCTACTGAGATATACAATCTTGCAGCTCAAAGTCATGTTCAGGTCAGCTTCGATGCCCCAGAATTCACGGCAGATGTGGATGCGGTGGGTGTTCTTCGCATCCTCGAAGCAGTCCGAACTAACCATCTTGAAAAGACTTGCAAGATCTATCAGGCTTCCACATCCGAACTTTATGGCAAGGTGGAGGAGGTCCCTCAAAACGAGGATACGCCTTTCCATCCTTACAGCCCTTATGCCGTAGCCAAGCTCTACGGCTTCTGGATTGTGAAGGAGTATCGCGAGGCTTACGGTATGTTCTGCTGCTCAGGCATTCTCTTCAACCACGAAAGCGAGCGTAGAGGCGAGACTTTTGTGACGCGTAAGATCACGCTTGCCGCAGCTCGAATTGCCCAAGGCAAGCAGGACAGACTCTATCTGGGCAACCTCGACAGCCTTCGCGACTGGGGTTATGCCAAGGATTATGTGGAATGTATGTGGCTCATCCTTCAGCACGAAACCCCTGAAGACTTTGTGATTGCAACAGGTGTTCAGCATTCGGTTCGCGAGTTTACAGACCTTGCTTTCCGTCATGTCGGCATAGAACTCAAGTTCGAGGGTGAGGGAATCAACGAGAAAGGCATTTGCGTGAAAGGCCCGGAGCAGTTGATCGGCAAGACGTTGGTCGAGGTCAGCGAAGACTTCTACCGTCCTACAGATGTGGTTAACCTTTGGGGTGACCCAACGAAGGCAAAGAAAAAGCTTGGCTGGAATCCCAATAAGACCACATTCGAGCAGCTGGTCAAGCTCATGGTTGACCATGATATGGGCAAAGTGGCTGCCGAAGGTGCCGCAGCAAAAGTGAGAACGAACTTGGCAGAGTACCTTGAAAAGGGTGTCGTGAAGTAGATCCACCCCAGCCCTCCCTAAAGGGAGGGAGAAGGAACTTGCGAAATAGTGATTTCGACATGGTAAGATACAAGAATGCAGACCCTATTGAGTATGGAATTCTGAAAACCTATGCCAGAGAAAACAGGAGGAATATGACTCAAGCAGAAGGCATTCTTTGGCGTCAGATTAGAGGTAATTCTCTGGGTGTTACCTTCTTTAGACAATATATTATTGGTGATTGCATAACAGACTTTGCCTGTCTGGACCCTAAGCTTGTTATTGAGGTTGATGGCGGTTATCATTCTGAACCTAGACAAGCAGAAGATGATGCAATTCGACAGGACTGGTTGGAATCTCATGGATTCCCCGTAATCAGAATCACCAATGCAGAAGTAGAGAACGATATTGATAGCGCAATTGATAAAATCAGAACAGCCCTGTCTGCTGCTATTCGAAGAGAGTAGGAGAGGGTAAGAGTTCCCTCCTTTCAAGGAGGGTTAGGGAGGATCTATGGATTATAAATCTAAAATTTACGTAGCAGGCCATCATGGTTTGGTGGGTTCTGCCATTTGGAACAACCTGAAAGCAAGGGGCTACGACAATCTTGTCGGCAAAAGTCACAAGGAACTCGACCTTCTTGACTCAGTCCAAGTGCGTGAGTTCTTCGACAAAGAGCAACCAGAAGCAGTCGTTTTGGCTGCTGCTCATGTTGGAGGCATTATGGCAAACCTGCAGTATCGTGCCGACTTCATCTATCAGAACCTGCAGATCCAGCAGAATGTCATTGGCGAGAGTTGGAAACATGGCGTGAAGAAGTTGCTCTTTTTGGGCAGTACGTGCATCTATCCAGGCGAGGCTCCACAGCCGATGCCTGAGGATTGTCTGCTGACGAGCCCTCTCGAATACACCAACGAACCCTATGCCATCGCCAAGATTGCCGGCTTGAAGATGTGCGAAAGCTTTAATATCCAGTATGGTACGAACTATATTGCCGTGATGCCGACCAACCTTTACGGACCCAACGACAACTTCCATCTCGAGAACAGCCACGTCCTGCCTGCCATGATTCGCAAAATCTACTTGGCACATTTGCTTGAGGACAACGATTGGGAAGGCGTTCGTCGAGACATTGCTTTACGGCCTGTCACGATGAAATCGACCAAGATGCGTATTGATGGCGACTCGTCGGAAGAGGACATTCTGACTGTTCTGGCCAGTTACGGCATTGCCCCAGGAAAGGTGACACTCTGGGGAACTGGAGCTCCGATGCGCGAGTTCTTGTGGAGCGAAGAGATGGCCGATGCCAGCGTTCACTGCCTGCTCAATGTCGATTGGAAGGATGTGGTGGAGAATACGGAATTCCGCATAAATCGCGATGGAATCGAGGAAATTCGCAATTGCCATATCAATGTTGGCACAGGAAAACAGCTCTCCATCAAAGAATGTGCGGAGAAGATTGTCAGGGAGATTGGCTTCCGAGGTCAGTTGCTTTGGGACGAGACGAAACCTGACGGCACAATGCTCAAACTGACTGATGTCAGCAAGCTTCACAGACTTGGTTGGCATCACACCATCGAGATAGATGAAGGCATCCATCGCCTCTTCTCTTGGTACAGGCAGGGCATTTGCATCAACCATAAGTCTGCGGAATGAGATTCACGGAATCTTAATATAAATATTAATAATGTGTGAGGCGATGAAAAAAGATTGGTTTTGTGCTTCTGTTGTCAGCCAAAGCCTGCTTGCCATCGCCTAGTGGGATGTCCGTAAACGACACGTGTGACGTTGGCAAACGTGGCACGTGACGATTGCAAATTAGGCGTGTGACGTTTGCCATCGTGGCACGTTATGATTGAAGACCAGATTAACCTCGTTTTCCCTCTATTTTTGCTGTGTTTTTTCGTAGAAAAATAGAATATTATGCCCTTTGAAGAAAAAATGTCACATTAAAAAGAATTTTTTTAATATTTTTCTTGCGTAATATGTAAAGATGTCGTAACTTTGTCTTCGAATTGTCAAAAAATCATAATTTATTAACCAAATATCTATTAACCAAACTTTAAAAACATGAAGAAAAACAACTTTCTAACGAAAGCATTCACCTTGCTTTTCGTACTGCTCTTCAACCTAACAGGTGCAAGAGCAATTGTAACCCACACCGTGTATGATGGTACAGCGACGAATAAAACAGTACCTGTAAATGGCGACCAAGTCTATACTCGCTATACTAGGAGCCAGTTCATCATTCCAGCGAATCAATTGGCTATCATGACTGGTGGTCATATTACG
>JAGCFN010000036.1 GCA_017650085.1 Bacteroidaceae bacterium
GAGCTCAAGGTAATAAAGCGTCGAGTCTCGTTTTCCGCTCTGCCTTAAAAGAACTGATAAATTGGTGCGGTAGTTCAGATGGTTAGAATACTAGCCTGTCACGCTAGGGGTCGCGAGTTCGAGCCTCGTCCGCACCGCGAAGCAAAAGTGTTTTTCATGGTATTAGATTTTTAAGGTTAAGATTCTTAGTCGGGAGATTGGGAATCTTTTTTTTGTCATATCACCAATGAAGATGCCAAACGAGACACGCCAAGTTGGCAAACATAACACGTGTAAAACGCCAACGTCACACGTTACGATTGCAATTTACCTACGCCACGATTCGAATGTTCTTGTTCCCTCCTTTATTTTGTGGAGTACATGTTGGGAAGGTCTTTGCTGAAGAAGGTGCGCTTGTTCCGATAGAAGTCCCTGAAATCCTGTTCTGAAGGGTGACCTGGAAAAACAGAGAAGTAGTGGGTGTCCTTCTCGTTCTTGCCAACGTATTTGTTGCGCCAGAATGTGATGAAACTGACGCGAACACCTTTTGCAGAGGCTGGCTTGAGTATCTGTTCTGTCCAAAAACGAGGGTTCGTGAAGGCTTCCAAGCCTGTTTCCGTCACTGCGCAAGGCTTTTTCTTCTTTTGGCTGACTGCCGACAGGTTCTTCAGGCTGATACAGAAGTTTGCAGGATTCTCCCCTTCGTAGTAGTCATAGCCTATCATGTCGACATAGTCATCGCCAGGCCACCAGAATGTGAAGCGCTCTTCGGGATCTGCCCCATGCGATTGAGGGGAGATGACATAGATGAATTGGTGTATGCCACCCTCGATGAGATAGTCTACTGTATACCGCCACAAAGCGATGAACTCTGCTTCGGTGGTGCATCCTCGTCCCCACCAGTTCCATGTTTGGGTGTGTTCGTGGAAAGGTCTGAAGATGATGGGAATGGGCACCCCAGAGTCGTCTTTCAGGTCCTTTACATAGTCAATGAGTCTGTCCAGCCAGATGTTGAACTTGGCCTGAGTGGGGCTGCCGTTCTTCAGGATGTTGGTGACGACTTCTTTGCTCGAGTTGTCCCACGAGTCGCCTCCCGTCAGAGGGTTGTTCAGATGGGCGCAAGCCGTGATGACTTCGCCCCGACGGCGTGCTGCCAGAATGTTCTTCCTGGTCGCAGCAGCCCACTCGCTATTGGGATTGTAGCGGTCATCCATCATGCTGGCAAAGTCCATGCTGTAGACTGCAGGATAGTCGCCACAGACATCTTTCGTGTCCGATTTCCCTTCTGTGCCACGCCAATATCGTCCATAAGCCAAATCATCGTGATGACCGAACATGAAGCCCCGCTTCTGGATTTTCCAGAGGTTCGAATAAAGGGCTTTTGTCTCTCTCGTCGCATTGGAATCAACCAACCTGAGAGTCGTGCGAGCCTCTGCGCTGGAAAAGCCGCATACAAACAGAAGAGTGATGCAGAACTTGTTCATAATCATTGTTTAATCAAAAGAATTCCACCATCTTGTCCAAATCCTTGTGCATGGGTTGGCGTGGTTCTACCGCTCTGTAGCCCAGGGCAATGACAGCCATGATGGTCTCGCTTTCAGGAATGTTGAAGAGTTCGCGCAGTTTGTCCGCATCTCGCATACCCATGATGAGTGTGTCGAAGCCCATTGCCCTTGCTTTCAGGACGAGATAGGCGTCACTAAGTCCGTTGTCGTGAGCGCCCCATCCGTCGCCAACCTCATTGGACTGTTGGCCTCTGAAGAAGCCCGACTTGCCACGCTCGAAGGTCGAGACAATCAGGACGGGAGCATTGGCTATCCTTTCCTTGTTCGCTCCAACCATGTTCTGAACGGCTGCGAGCTTTTCCGGAGTGATGGCAACATAGTATTTTGTCGGTTGCTGATTTGCCCAGGAAGGTGCTTCCTGGACGGCTTTCATCAGTTCGCGCACCTCTGCCTCCGTAATCTTCTTTGAGGCGTCATAGCTGCGAATGCTGCGTCTGGTACGGAGCACTTCGTCGAACGAGGGTTTCCATGCCGCCTTGATGTTGGCGACGGATTGCCTGGTGTATTCCATCATGGAGGGCGCTCCGAAGTGTTCGATGCAGAACCAGCCTTCGTAGCCGCTTTGCAAGAGCTCGCTCACCAAAGCTTTCAGTGGGATTATGCCTGCGCCAATTGGCAATGAGGCGCGGTCGTTCATGGCCTTTCTGTCCTTGAGGTGAACATGATGAATGCGCGAACGGAAGTGCTGCAAAGCCGCCATCACATCCTCGCCGCAAAAGAGATAGTTGCCCGTATCGAAGACATGGTTCAACTGGGGCGAAGCCGCAAAGAGGCGGTCCAGCGTCTGAGTGTTGTAGCAAGGCGATCGTGGATTGTCGTAGTCCTCCACCATCACGTCTATACCCTCTTCTGCAGCCTCCTTGACGAAGGCGTCAATTCGCTTGCAGACCTTGTCCATAAGCTCTTCCGAGGCATTTTCTGGCAAAAGACCGGGGATGAGAAGCAGACGGGGATAGTCATAACGGCTCATGAAGTTCAGAGCCTGCCTGGTCGCTTCTGGTTGCTCGCCCTGGACAAAGTTGATGTCTGCGATGGCCGAAGCATGCTGGAAGCCAAGCGAATCGAGCATCCTCAGTTGTGGCTCGTTCATCGTCACTCTGACGTCAATACCGTCCACCCCCAACTGCTTTACGCGTTGAGCGGCATCCTGAATGGCGATTCGTTCCTGACGGGCAATCTCGGCAACATGGTCGAAGAAGATGGAGAGACGGGGCTGGGCACCAGCCTGAATAACTGTAACTGCCAGCAAAGCCAGCACGGATAAAAACTTAGATACTTTCATATATAATATGACATGCAGAAGCGGGGAAAGTTTAATGTGGCAGTTTTGTTGCACATCTGCCAGGAAAAGTGTATCTTTGCATCGGATAAAAGCAAAATTCGAGATGAAAAAGATTCTATATGCACTTGCAGCCTGCCTGTTGGTCTGTGTTATGGCAGAGGCAAAAACCTTGTCCCTGAAGATGCCCTGCAAACTGCTCAGCGGCATTACAGAGCGCGATTATTCCATCTATCTGCCTGACAGCTACGGAAAAGATGTGCAGAAGACTTACCCTGTGCTCTACCTCTTGCATGGCGGAGGACTTTCGCATACAGAATGGGAACGCAACCACCACATTTCCTTGCTCCTTGACAGCCTGATTGGTGTTGGAGCCATAGGCGAGATGATAGTTGTCATGCCCGAAGCCAACCAGCAGAACATGATGTACTTTAACGCCAGGAAAGGCAAGAAAGGAGCACCTGACTGGCGCTACGAGGACTACTTCTTCCAGGAGCTGATACCCTTTGTGGAGAAGACATACAGGGTTCGGACGGACAAAGGAAGTCGCGCCATTGCCGGCTTCTCGATGGGTGGAGGAGCTGCAATAGTCTATGGCGTACACCATCCCGAAAAGTTCTCCTTGGTTTACGACATCAGTGGCTATCTGCGCAGCCAGCCCCTCGAGTTCCTCAAGCATGATCCCTCGGCCACTTGGCGGCAATGGGTGATAGACCAGAACAACCCCATCCAGCGCATAGAAAAGGGCGGGAGGGAAGAGATTGAGGCTTGGAAGGGCGTAGAATGGCGAGTGGCAGTAGGCGATCACGACTTTACGCTGGAAGGCAACATGGACCTTATCAAGGCTTTTCGCGAGAAGGGGATTCCCTATTCCCTGCATGTTGACAGCGGTGTCCACGACGGCATTTGGGTGCAGTCCTGCCTCGAAGATTTGCTCCGCCGAGCCGACATGAAGTTCTCGCAGACGAGATAGTAGCGAAGGGGAAAGGCTGCTGAGGAACTCCGGCCTCATAGAGGAAGAAGAGTGAGTGATAAATAAAGGCTAGGTCTGTACAGTTACAGTTGTACAGTTTTAAAAAAGAACCTATACCCCTTTCTAAAGACTTTATAACTAATTAATATATATATAGTTATATAGTATAATAAGAAGAAAGGGATGCCAAAAAAAATAACTGTTCAACTGTATCTGTACGCTTGGTCAAGTTTAATTTCATCTAAAAAGCAGATTTACAATGAGATACGATATCAGTAAGGCTTCTGCTCCCTCGATGCCAAAGCTCGGAAAAGACAGAAATCGCATCAAAAACCCGCTAAAAATGCCACAAAAGACGTGCAGGAACCTCTCGTTCCGATGCTTTTCCTTATTCTAGAGGCACATTTGCCCGTCGGGAAAAATCAGCCCCGAGGCCTTACATAGAAGGATTTTTGCACTAAGCAGCCACTTTCACACGCAAAAATGGCACTTTTCACATGCTAAATTGTCCTTTGAAGCACGTTAATTGTCACAACTTGGCACGTTAAAATGCCAAACGTCACACTAGTAAATCGCCATCGTCACACTAGTAAACTGCTGACGTCACACTAGTAAATCGCCATCGTCACACGTGATGTCTGCTTATAGCTAAGAAGCCTGAAAAGCAGAACACGGTAAATTGTACAAATCGAGGAAGCGCGTCAGGCTTATCTTGTCAGCGAGAACTTCATGGACATACCGAAGTCCTGGGTGATGGTGGGATAGCTGCTGCTGGAAAGGAGTGGGGCTGAGCGCTGGCGGTCGTAATAGAGGCTCAGGGTGACCATTCGGCTCATGGTGTAGTCGATTTGGGCACTTGTCTTGAAGGCCTTGCTTCCGCTGGTGGCTTCGCAGAGATTCGTCTGGAGGTCGCGCTTGATGGCGCTCTGGTTGCGGATGCTGAAGTCGAAACGCAGATTCAGGTCGTGAGCCACCTTCGTCCTTCCGCCAGTACTGCCTCGGCTGCCTGCTCCTGTCGTCCTGGTGGTCTCTTCGTCCATTTCGCCCCTGAGTGCGCCAGAACCTTTGCCTTTGGCTCTGGTATTTTTCGCAGCCTGTTCGCTGGCTTTCTTCGAGCGGAAGATGCTGCCCAGGTTGAAGTCGTTGATCTTGTAGCCCCATCCGAGCACGAAGTCCTTGGAGCCGGTTTCGGTGAGTTGGGCGCTGGTCATGCTCAGGTTCAGCACGCGGGTTGTCTTGTACTCCACCTTAAATGTCATGTTGTTGTTCAGGGTGGTATTGATGCCGATGAGTGGCGAGAAGCTCTCGTTGATGCTGACTGTGCTGACATCAAAGAGGCTGTTGGGGATATAGCCGCCGCTGGTGGTGTTCTGTATGAAGCCGAGTCCGCCGCTGCCCATGCACTCTACCCAAGAGCTGTATGAATGGTAGGAGCCGACTGCATAGATGCTCTTGTAGGCGTGGGTGAGGTTGACGCTCTTGAAGTGGTCGCGCACCCAAGGCAGGTTGCTCAAGCCCTTGTAGTTGATGCTCCAGTTGGGCAGCATTTTCATGAGAGTCGGGAAGATGTCGAGCGACTTGCTGCCAGTATAGGCGTTGAGGAAGGCGGGTACCATGACGTCGGCACTATATTTGTTCACGGTTCCGTTTTCCGGATTGAATGTGCCGCTCATGCCTGTTCCTGCAGGATAGCGGATGCCTCTGTACCGGTCTTCCACTCGCTGCTGGTAGACGTTCAGGTTGTCCTGGAACTTCTGGAAGGCCTTGCTGTAGTAGCCGTTGCTGGCCGAGCCTATGCTGGCAAACGCAGTCCCGATGCTGATGGTGGTCATGTTGAACGAGCCGCTGTGGGTGGGCGGTGTGCCATACATGTACTGGATGCTCTTGTTGCGGTTGTCTGTGTGGCTCATGTTGAGGTCGATCTTCAGGTCTGTGAAGGGCTCCAAGGTCATCTTCACTTGCACATCCTCCGTCTCGGCTATGCTGGCAGGAGTAGCCACACTGTCTTTTCCAAGCAGCCATCCGCGTTCCTTTGCCTTGTCGAGATATCCGTCGTCGACAAATCCGAAGGCAAAGTCGAGTCCGGGTGTGAACACTCCGCCCAGTTTTCTCTGTCCGAGCATGTCGCCCACTTGGGGCAGGAAGCCGGGAACAGCGAGGTTGTAAGTGTTGCGATAGGTGATGCTGACGTTTCGAACCATCATCAAGAAGCGGGCTGCAGCCTGCGCCGCACCATACCATTTCTGCTCGGAAATCTTGGGCAGGGCAATGACATTCAGGCGAACGCTGGTCGTATCGACTGGGGTGCGGACTATCTTGATACTGTTCTCGTCGACCTTTTTGAACTTGATGTTATAGGCAAAGCCGCTGCTGTCGCGAGCCGTTACACGGACACGCTTGGACTTCTGTCCGTGATTGATGACAAGGTCGGAATCGGGATAGAGTGTGATTTCCTGAACGAAGCCCTTGTTCTCGGGTCTCTTCTTGTTGGTGACTCCAGCGGCATTTCCTTGTTTGGTGTTCCTTTGGCTCCTTGCCAGGATGCTGTCGACGGGCTCTCCTGTCTCCATCGACTCTTGCTCGGCTGCTCTTCTGGCTTCCTCGGCCTTTTCTTTCTCAGCCTTCTTGGCTTTGTCGGCCTTTTCCTTTTCCATACGTTTCTGATTGGCTCCAGCCTTTGCATTCGAAGCAGAGAAACGTTTGTTGGCCTCTTGCAGGAATTTGCTGTGGTTGTAGAGCTTCTCGAGGTCGATTCGGCCATTGATGTTAAGAGTTCTCTGCGAGTTGATGGTATGGCCGAGAGAAGGTCGTCCAGCCCGTTCTGCACCGCGTTTCCACGAGTAATTGGCAGTATATGCACCATCCGCAGAAGCCCAGTCGAGGAGAGGAATCTTCTCGAGTGGAAGCTTGTAGCTGATTTGGGTGTTCTGCTGATAGTCGAGCGGACGGCCAAAGTGCCTCAAACTCCACTTCACAGAGTCTTTCCATGCCTCGTAGCGGTCCGGATAGAGGTCCTTGTTGACCTGTGTGTAAGGTTCCTCGATTTCAGCCTTCGTTCCACTCTGGAATGTGAAGTGCAGAGCCTTGAAGATGTCCCACTTGAGCGAGAAATTGCGATTCCAAGTCCAGTTCTGACTGAAGGTGGCAGGCAGGGCCGAAAGGTCGCCAGGATTGTCAAGGTCGCGTTCCTGCAACTCGTAGTAGTTGCGGTTCATGTCGGTGGAGAAGGTGATGCTTTGTGGCGCGAAAGCAAGATTCTGTGCCTTGATGATGTCCAGCCATTTGCTCTTGCCTTTCAGGTTCTTGAATGGTTCCCACGATTTCCAGTTCGGACTCCAAGAATAGTTGAGGCTGGCCTTCCAGTTCAACTCGCGCTCGTAGACCGTAGTCTGTCCCTCGGTATATTGTGTGGAGCGGCTATAACCAAAAGTGAAGTTGGCCGGATCATAAGGCATTGGATGCTTGGGGGTGACAATGTTCACGCGCACACCCGAGAAGGAGAGGTTCTTGTTTGTCTCGGTATGTGTGGTGAGGCTTCGAAGCGAGTCGCGCTGCTGCTTCTCGGCAAGCGCCTCGATGGCATCGCCCAAAAGCATATCCGTGTCGAAGGGATTGTACTTCGGCGAAACCTTCTCCTTGCTGTAACTGTAGTACATGGGAACGGTAACCTTGGCCTTCTCGGGCAAGAGACGTCCCAAATCGAAGTTCGTGGAAACGGAGTAGTTGAGATTGTCCTCGTTCTTGCGTTGTGCCACACTCTGCTCAATACCGCCGAAACCTGAAGTAATCATCTTGGCTGCGGCATTGACCGAGCCAAGGTCGCTCACCTGTACCTGCAATCTGCCTTGAGCAGCCCAACCGCCACTATTGCTGAATTCCTGGAGTCGCAACTCGTTTGCCCAGACCTCTATGCTCTTTGTCCTGCCACTATTGTTGCGAATACCTATCATGATGGTCTTGACTTCGCCAAGCGTGGGATTACCCATGATGGAGACGCGATTGCTGGGATGGTCTTCGTCGTATGTGGAGAAGAGTCGGTTCATGGAAGCCACTCCAATACTTGCCTGGGCATTACGCTGTTTTTTGAGCGAAGTGAAGATGTCGAAGTTGATGTCGACCATGTTCTCAGAAGGCCAAACTGCCAGACAACCTTGTGCGCTATAGGTGTCGTAGTTGCCTTCTGGGGTAAGCTTCAGGGGAACCTCGTACTCGTAGTAGTTGCTCTTGTAGTCGGAGCCGAGACGGATGAAGACGCTGCACTCTCCGTCGGCCGTTGCCGTAATGTTCTCGGCAAGGGCATTTGCGTGGACATACATCTGCAGATGCTTGTACTGGCGCATGTCGTAGTTGCAGTTCTTATAGACTGCCTTTGCCTCGCTACCACCAAGATTGCGTGCCACCATACACATGGCCTGCTCGTTGGCCTCGACAAGTTGTGACTGCGACGGGTCGGTAATACGTGTAATGCCTGGAGGCAGGACGTAGTTGACGGGTTGCTTGTCGTTGTTCTCCTCGATGCAGACAGTACTTACTTCGAGCGTGCCACTACCAGTGGAAGGTGTGCTGCCATTGTAGAGAGGCTGCTGATAGGTTCGCCAATCGCCTTGTACGAGATCGAGGGTTGCAAATCGCAGGATGGTCTCTTCCTCGAAACCTGTCATGAAGATACGCATGAAGCGAATGCTCGTGAAGTCGCGAATGTTACCCTCCTTGCTTTCATATTCTTGCAGAGGAATACGGAAGAGATACCATGTGCAGTCCTCGGTATTGCCATTACGGAGTTTCACGCTGGCCACGCGTTTGTCAGCAATGTGGTTGCGACCGACTATCATATCTTCTGGACGAATGCTGACTTTGTACTGATAGTACTTCTCGTATTCGTTGAGGGTGTAGTCCTGGTTGATGTCCTCCACATCGGGCGTTACCTTCCAAGCCGTCTCGTAGCTTTCTGGTCTGGTATCGGAGTCGGCACTATTGCCTTGTGGCATGTTGATGCGCTTGTAGCGGTTCAGGATGGGTGTGCGAAGCTGGTCGAAGTCGGAGCCGCGATAGTAGTGGTAGTTGTCGTTGGCAGGGTCGGCATAGATGCTGTCATAGACTGATGCGGAAACCTTGCTCTGAATCTGCTGCAAATAGTTGGAGTAGAGGCTGAACTGTCGCTCTTCCTCATCGTTGAGACCATTCAGACCGACATCCTGATGGGCTCTCGCTCCAGCTTCGTTGTTGAAGGCATAGGTCACGCTACTGCTGTTGGGAATGCGTCCCCAATATCCTTCCGTGAAGTATTGCGGATTACCGTCAACAGGCATACCGCTTTCGAAGTATTTCTTGCCGTCCTTGAGGATATCTTCGGACACTTCGCCAAGGTTGAAGTAGAGGTCGCCGCCGTGATTGCCAGGAAGGTTACGCTTGTAGATGAACGGGTCCATCATCCAGAACTCGATGTACTCGATGTTCTGTGCCTCGAAGTCAGTATTGTCGAGTTTGCGCATCATGCCGCCCCAAGTCTCTTCCGGATGTTTCAGGTGTCCGTCCTGGTCAACATCTGTCGTGAGGTTGTAGGCGCCACGTTCTTTGGGATAAAAGGCAAGGTTCAGGACGTTCAGACCTGTTGCGCTGGTGTAGTTGTTCTGTGATTTCTGCGGATAGAGCTCACGTTCATAAACCTCACGAACGTAGTGGCTCGAGAGTTGGTCGAGGTCGCTCTTGATGTGGCTGGGTGTAAGGGTACTGCTGCGACGGGTGAAGATGGGGTCTACGTAGTACCAGGCCAACAATGAGCGATTGTAGCCATAAGCGGCATTGCCTGTCAGCTTGCTTTCTGCGAACATGCTTGGCGTACTTGCCATGCTCCAGTATGTGGGTTGCGTCAGGTTGTTCTTGATGCTGCTGCTCTCGAAGTCGTCCAGATAAGAAGCATCACCCTGAACGCTATGGTTCTGTCCTGCAATGAGTTGTGCAAATTCTCCGTTGAAGGAGATAAGGCTTGGCTGCGTGCATTGGATGAGAGGCAGTTTGTCGATGAGGTTCGTAAGCCATTGACTCTCTTTCTTCCAACTGATGTGGAAGCCCCACAGAGTGTTCTTCAGCGGTTCGTTGCCCATGCTTACTTTTGTGGTAAGCGGTTGTTCGCTGAGGTACATGACTGTGCCGCCAACTGTGAAGTTCTTGTTGATCTGGTAATCCAAGTTCAGGCCTAGCATCGTTTTTCGTTGCATGCCGTAGGTGTCGTTACTTTCTACGGAAGCGCTAATGTTCGTGCCTGAATCAATGAGGCCTTGATTGATGATGGTTACTCGGCCCATGTTGTAATCGACCGTGTAATCGACATTCTCTGTGAGTGTTGCGCCACCTGCTGTGACGATTACGGAGCCCCTGGCGACATTTGTTACGCCGAGGTCTATCTCGCCTGCGTTGTTGCCTTTGTAGCGACCGGTCAGGATGAATTTGTCGTGCTCGGAAATCTGCTTGGCAACGGTCTTTGTGCTGTCATAGAGTTCACGGAAGCAGTACTTGTCGGCCAGAACTGGGTCATTGATCCATTTGGCCAAATGTTCGCCGAAAGGTTCTGCAACAGGGAAGATGACGCGTCCCTTACTGATGGTATAACCTTCCACGAAGTCGAACTGACCGTTGGGGTGCGGATTGTTCTTTGCATCGAGACGGTCCAAGTTGAGGGCTCTCAGCAATATGGTGCTCTTGAACTTCTCTTCTGGCAAATAACTGAGATAGACGCCAGTTGAGTCACTTTGGTATTTGATGTCGAGGCGGAACTTGTCGGCCATCACTCTTTGCGTGCCCAGATAGTAGATGTTCTTCATCATCAGTCGCCAAGTAGGCAGAATGGGGCTTCCCGATGTGCCTTTCAGCATTTTGACGAAGAGCGCTTTCGAGTTGTCTGTAATGTCGCTTGCGAATTCACCTACCTGATAGGTTGTTCCCATATAGGTGTATTCGTAGGCAACGGCCAGGACGTCGTCCACTTGCAGAGTGCTCGAGAGGCTGACGTATCCAAGAGCATTGTTGACGGTATATTCGCTGCTGGAAAGCTTTCGCGCGGCTTGGAGCTTCTCGTAGTCAACACTTCCATAGAATCTGTCTATGCCGTCGAGGATGTTTGTGGCTTGCGAAATGTCGCGAGCATCGGGGTAGTCGTTGACGAGACGTTCGTACTCGGTGTTCGAACGGTTGCTGGGAGCTGTGATGCCTGTGCTCGTCCAGAGTCTTGTATTATATATGTAGTTGGGCTCACCCAAGTCGGCAAAAGCGATAATGTTTCGATTGTTTTCTGTTCTGCCGCTCTTGTTTGTAACCCAGATTTCCACGCGCTTGATGTTGATTCCGCTGGAGATAGTTGGGAGGGTTGCCATTGCCTGGTCGAACTTCTCGCGGAAGAAGTGGGATAGGAAGAAGTGGCGGTTCTCTTCGTAGTTTGTCGCGCTGAATTCGAAGTTGGTGGTTTGCGAGCCGCCCTTACTGCTGACGCTCGAGCTTGCACTCTTTTTCTGGCTGACAACGGACTGAATCTTCAGTTTGCCGAATTGTACGTCTGTGCGAAGGCCGAAGAGGCTGCTCACGCCTGGAACGAGGCTGATGTTGCTGGGGAAGGAGACGTTGCCGGCTTCGATGAGTTTGACGATTTCGTCTTCCTTGCCGTCGTATTTGAGTTTGAGGTTCTGGGTGTCGTAGTCGAAGGTGGCTTGTGTGTTGTAGTTGAGGTTCATGTTGATCTTGTCGCCCACCTTGCCGTTGAGGCTGAGATTGATTTTCTCGTCGAAGTCAAAGCCCACGGTTTTCCTTCGAGAAGCTGCGAGGGCAGGGTTGTTCACCTTCTTCGAGTTGATGCCCATCTTGAGCTCTGCACTACCTTGCGTCTTGATTTGGACGCCGCCAGGACCGAAGATTTTCTCAGCCGGTCCGAGGTCGAAGTGCATGTCTGTGAAGTCGAACTTGTTCTTGCCTTCTGCCTCGAAAGCCTCTGCGTTCTTCTGTCGCCAGTATTGTTGCATCGAGTTCTGCAACGACCATTCCTGATATTCCTCGGGAGTCATCAGGACTGGAGCGTTCAGGAAACTGGTTGCTGCGCCCAACGTGAAGCCAGCCCTGCCGGGAATGATACTTCCGGAAGAGGCTCCTGCCGCTCCTGTTGAGGTGGAGCTTTGGCTTGTTGTGGAGCTGGAGCCGCCTCGACTGCCTCCTCTGCTCGTAGAGGAGCCTCCTCTGGTGCCTGAATCTCGGGTTCCAGAGCCACCGCTTCTGCTGCCAGTTCCTGCTTCGTCGCCAACCAGTGATGTGCCGATGGTGTAGGTGTTGTCCTTTTCGTCGTAGATGACTTCGGTCTTCAGGTTGTCAGGTTCTTTCAGGTCAGCGGTCTTCTTTTTGAGGTCTTTCGTGTCTTGTGTGCCAGTCTTGCGGACAGAATAGCGCGGTTTGTCGCTGACGGTGTCGGCTGGAGCTGCCTGTTCGGAGGCTTCCGGCATCTGGGAATGACTCATCGTGGCCAGCATGTTGATGCTTGCCAGAATGGCCAGACTAAGTATGACTTTACGCGCGCTCATGTCTTTTAATTAACGTATGCGCGCTACATTTTATTGTATATATGAGGCGTTTTTCTCATTTTCTTGGCCACTTTTTCATGTTTTTTTTCTTTTTTTTGTACCTTTGCGCCACAAAACTGCGATTTTTATGATTGAATACGTGAAAGGAACGCTTGCCGAACTTGCTCCAGCGCTCGCTGTTGTGGAGTGTCATGGGGTAGGGTACGGTGTGAATATTTCGTTGAACACTTTCTCTGCAATTCAGGGAAAAGAAGAGGTGAAACTGTGGATTAGCGAGTCGATTCGCGAGGATGCTTACCAACTTTGGGGATTCAGTACGAAGGCCGAGCGCGAGCTCTTCCTGCTGCTGACCAGCGTGAGCGGCATCGGAGCAAGCATTGCCAGGGTGATTCTCTCGTCCTTGACTGTTCAGGAATTGGCTGGCATCATCAGCGAAGGCAACGATAAGGTGCTGAAGACTGTCAAGGGTGTTGGTCCGAAGATGGCCCAGCGCATCATTGTGGAGCTCCACGACAAGATAGGTTCCCTTGGCATTCAGGCCGCTTCGCCCTCTGCATCGGCTGCTCCTGCAGTCAACAAGGAGGTGCTCGACGAAGCTGTTGCCGCCCTCTCCATGCTTGGTTTCAGCCCTGCTCCCGCTCACAAGGTTGTGCAGAAAATCCTTACTGACGAGCCGGATGCTCCCGTAGAACGCGTCATTAAGTTAGCCCTAAAAATGTTGTAGTATGGAGAACTTCAATATCCTCGACCTTGCGATTAACACTTCGGTATATGCTGGCAGAGAAATCATGCGCATATGCAACGACCCGTCCCAAGATTTTGGCATCGAAACGAAGGCTGACAACAGTCCGCTGACGCTTGCCGACAAGGCTTCGCACGAGTGCATAGTAAAGTGTCTGGAACCCGCGGGATACCCCATTCTCAGCGAAGAAGGTGCCCAGATTCCCTACGAGGAGCGAAAGGACTGGCACCGACTCTGGATAGTCGATCCGCTCGACGGCACCAAGGAGTTCATCAAGCGAAACGGAGAGTTCACGGTCAACATTGCCCTCATAGAGGACGGCAGACCCATTTTGGGCATCATTTTCGCGCCCACACTTGGTACTGTTTATGGCGGAATCGTAGGTTGGGGAGCGCGTCGAGTGGAGGGGATAAATCTGGACCAACTGGAAGTTCCTGTCACTCAGAGGAAAGAGCCGCTGACCTTCTATTCCCTACCGCAACAGGCTCTGCTTGAACACATGGGGCTGAATGTTGTGGCCAGCCGCTCGCACATGAATCCGGAAACGGAGGAGTACATCAACAAATTGCGCGAGGCGAATTCCCATCCGGTGAATCTTATGAGCAGGGGAAGCAGCTTGAAAATGTGCCTTGTGGCGGAAGGAAGTGCCGATGTTTATCCGCGTTTTGCCCCTACAATGGAGTGGGATACAGCCGCTGGAGACGCCATTTGCCGTGCTTGTGGCAAGCAAGTTTTGGACTACAAGACTGGTTTGCCGCTCACTTACAACAAACCTGACCTCCACAATCCCTGGTTTATCGTCAAATAATCGCTTGAATGAAAGCCCAAATTTCTCGATGAAATGGGCGATTTTTGCAAATTGTGATTATTGCTACGAGAGTTAAAGCGTTATGTGTTATGTGTTAACTCTCAAAATCATCATATAGTGATAGGGAGTAATTAATTTTTATATTATAATTATAATATAAAGTATGGTTTATAATAGTATGTGAATATATGGAAAACGGCAATTAACAGTTAACAGTTAACGCCCTTTCCTTTTTGGAAGCACAAGATTCGTGACAACCGTGCACGGCATCCATAACAACTCTTTGTTTTTTTGAGAAAAATTCGTAACTTTGTGCTGTGATTCAAAACGCAGCACGTTAAGTTGCCCAACTTGCCACGTTAAGTTGCCCAACTTGGCACGTTAAGTTGCTCAACTTGGCACGTTAAGTTTGCTTACTCACCACAATATATGAAATAGGGACACGCAGCGGCGCATCCCTATCCCAAAACAAATTCTTTGACTTATTGAATCTGTAAGTTACTCCACCTCGTTGCAATAGACAAGACCCATCTTGTCGTAGAGCTTCTTCAACTGAGGCAGGCGCTTCTTCCAACCCTCGAAGTCTTTCTGCTCGGGCTTGCACCACTGCACTTCGCACATGCTGGCCAAGCGGGGCAGCAACTGATAGAGGGCGTGCTCGGGGTAAGCCACATGCTCCGTCCAGAGGTTCGCCTGAACGCCGAGGATGCAGTCGCCTTCCTCTGCTGTCAGCTCTTCGGGAACGAGGGGTTCGAAGCCGTAAATCTTCGAGCAGCTGACGACGTAGCTGTCGGTCGTGCGAGGTGACTTGCTGAGGTCTGCAAGCTGCGGATGGTCGATGTAGGAGAAGACGTTGGGACTCATAATGACACGGTGCTTCTGCTTGGCCGCAGCGACTCCGCCTTTGGTTCCGCGCCAAGACATTACAATAGCGTCCTCGGTCAGTCCGCCGGCAAGAATCTCGTCCCAACCGATGAGGCTGCGACCTCGGGCAGCGAGGAACTGCTCAATCTCGTGGTTGATGTAGCTCTGAAGCTTGTTCTCGGCACTACGTCCGTCCTGACTGCCTCTGCCGCCGTCGCCTTCAACCTTGACGTCCTCGGTTGTCAAGCCCAGTTCCTTAATCTTTGCCTGGCACTTTTGGCACTTCTGCCAACGCTCCTTGGGGCACTCGTCGCCACCGATGTGGATGTAGGGAGAGGGAAACACGTCGCAAAGCTCGGCAAACACGGTCTTCAGGAAGGTCAGCGTCTCGGGATTGCCGCCACAAAGCACCTCGCGCATCACACCCCAATGCGGAGCCACAACATACGGACCGCCTGTGCAACCCAGGTTCGGGAAGACATGAAGGGCGCTCTGCATGTGTCCGGGCATGTCGATTTCAGGCACGACGTTGATGTAACGTTCAGCAGCATACCTGACCACATCGCGACACTCTTCCTGCGTGTAGTAGCCGCCATAAGGAATGTTGTCGTAGAGGCGCACTTTTGCTGGGGCGATGATGCTCTTCTGGCGCACACTACCTTTCTTTGCAAGGTCGGGCAGAGCCTTCACCTCGAAGCGCCAGCCCTGGTCCTCCGTCAGATGCCAATGGAACTGGTTGCAGCCGTGCAGGGCCATCACATCGAGGAACTGCTTGATGAACTCGACCGAGAAGAAATGGCGACCGCAGTCGAGCAGGACGCCGCGATAGGTGAAGCGAGGCTGGTCGCTAATCTCTACGAAAGGAAACTCAACCTTCTGCTGTCCGTTGTCCGTTGTCTGTTGTCCCTTCACCACAGGCATGCTCTTGCGGAGCGTCTGTGCTGCACGAAACAGTCCGACAGGCTCAAAGGCAGTCAGTTCGATGCCCTTCTCCGTCACCTTCATGGTGTAGCTCTCTTTCTGTTGCTCAGTCAAAACGACGGGCTTTTTGTTCTTCTTGCCCTTGGGAGTGGCAGGAGAAACGAGACGCAACTGAATCTTGGCGTTTTTGTCGTTAGGAGTCAGCTGGAGTGTCAAGCCAGTGGCTTCCTTTGTCCATTCCTTCAGGAACTGCGCTATTCGCGTGCATTCGGCATTGCTCTGGTCGTAGCAGATGCCTGTTCCTTCTTTAAGCATAAAGAACACCTTCTTGCTCGGGTCTGTCTTCACTTCCTTAGGAAGAGGGATGATGTTGTAATTGACTTCATACAATTCGTCTGCTGAGACAGAAGAGAATAAGAAAACAAGTAAAGTGGAGAATAAGAAAAACCTTTTCATTGGTAGTTTTAGTTTTGGAGTTAATAATTTGGTGCAAAGATAGGAAAAAGATTAGAGATTAAGGATTAAAGATTAAAGTTTTTTTGTATTTTTGCAAAAGAAAAGCTACGAAATGAGACTCAGGAGCATTATTATATTATTATTGGTTGCATTCTCTTCGAGAGCTGCCGACTACTCCATCGACACCCGGCAAGTCTGTCAGCATTGGGACGGTTGGGGTGTGTCGCTTTGCTGGTGGGCAGGACAATGCGGCAAGTGGGACGATGAGAAGGTTGACGAAATCATCGATTGGCTGGTCAGTCCCGATGGTCTCAACTACTCGCATTTCCGTTATAATATAGGAGGTGGAGACGACCCTGAGAACCGCAATTGCGAGCTTCATCACATGGGCAAAGGCAAAGGACTGCGAGCCGAAATGGAGGGCTTCAAGGACTTCACAGGCGACCAGTATCATTGGGAGCGCGACTCTGCTCAGCGCAAGATAATGCTCAAAATCAAGGAGAAACGCCCTGATGCCGTGTTCGAAGCCTTCAGCAACTCTTGTCCTTATTATATGACTTATAGTGGTTGTGTGGGAGGCAATAAAGATGGCGGCAAGGATAACCTCAAGCCCGAATACTACGAGGAGTTCGCGCACTATCTGGTGGATGTCTGCAAGCATTACAAAGACCGGTATGGCATCGATTTCAAGACGCTGGAACCCTTCAACGAGTCGGCCACAAACTATTGGTATCAGAACGGTTCGCAGGAAGGTTGCCACTTCGATTATTCCTCTCAAATCGCCTTCCTTCGCGTCCTTGCTCCCATCCTCAAAGAGTCAGGCCTCAACACCATCATTTCCGCTTCCGACGAGACCAGCGTGGAGCACTCCATCAGGGCATTCAGGGCCTATCAGGAAGCCGGTGTCTTGTCTTTGGTGGGACAATGGAACACCCACACTTATCAGGGCGACAACAGACAGCGGATGCGTCTCTCTTCGTTGGTCCATGATGCGAATCTACCCTTCTGGATGAGCGAAACAGGCTCTGGCGGAAGAGGTATAGATGGCAACCTGAAACTGGCCCAGCGCTTGTTCGATGATGTCCGTTACCTCAAACCCGAAGCTTGGTTCGACTGGCAGTACATGGAGGAGTGGGGCGACCAATGGTGTCTTATTAACGGCAGTTTCCGAAGTCAGTTTTACCAAAAGGTAAAGAATTACTACATCCGCCAGCATTGTTCGCGTTTCATCAGGCGCGGCTATGACATTCTCCATACAGATTGCCCCCAAACACTTGCAGCCACTAGTCCCTCTCGCGACACATTAATACTGGTACTTTTGAACGAAGGGAACGAGACGACGCACAACATTCAAATTCAAAATTCCAAGTTCAAAAAGGCAAAAGTCTATCGCACTTCGGCCACAGAGAACCTGACAGAGATTAAGGACGGTTTCACCCTGAAAAACCGCAACCTTAGCATCGTCTTGCCCAAGCAATCCATCACTACTTTGGTAATTAAGTGATTTTTTTTTAGGCAAAATGCCTAAGGATTTGAAAAAAATCGTAACTTTATGCCCGATTTGTGCATAAATTACGATGAAAAAACACTTACTAAGTATACTTTTTCTCTTCTTTCCTGTTTTCGTTTCTGCACAGGAAACGGAACCTTCGCCTCTGATCATCAACGAGGTGCAGGTTGCCAATATTGACCAATATGTCGACGGAGCGCTCTGTTATGGCGGTTGGATAGAGATATACAATCCCTCGTCTACAACAATTCCACTCAAGGGAATGTCTCTTTCCGATGGCGTGAACGAATGTCGCTTCACAACCCTCTCCACATGGGGTAATGTCCCTGCTGGAGGCTTCAAAGTGCTCTGGTTCGGCCATAGCCAGTCGGAAGGCAATTTCGGAAAAGGAGCCAGGTCGCAGATTCCTTTCAGGCTGGATGCTGAAGGCGGAACAATCAGCCTGTTGAGTTCGGACAAATCAGTCATCTCGTCCGTTTCCTATCCTCCCTCCATTGCACGTTGTTCATGGGGACGCACTACGGATGGCGGCGAGGAATGGGAATATACAGGAGAACCTACACCAGCAGCATCGAACAACGAGAGCGACTTTGCAGAGTTCCGTCTCGAGGAGCCTGTGGTCAGCATCGATTCCAAGGTGTTCACGGATGAGTTCTGGACGCGTGTGACAATTCCACGTGGCTATACCTTGCGCTACACTCTGGACGGAAGTGCTCCAACGGCAACGAATGGCGAGACGAGCACGAATGGTCTCTTCAATATCACTTCCACCACAATCCTGCGCCTCTGCTTCTTGAAGCAGGGAATGCTTCCAAGTCCTGTCGTGACTCGCAGTTACATCTACAAGAACCACGACTACTACCTGCCAATCCTCTCTGTCGTATCCGAAGCAAAGAACTTCTTCGACACCAAGATGGGTGTCTTTGTGAAGGGCACAAACGGCATCAGCGGCAATGGTCAAAGCAGTGCTTGCAACTGGAACATGGATTGGGAGCGACCTGTCAACATGGAGTATCTGGTTCCTGTGAAAGACGAGAGCGACGAAATCGAATATTCCATGGTGTTGAACCAAGAGATGGATTTGGAGATTTGCGGAGGTTGGACGAGAGCTTACGGAGGTGGTACTGTGGACGGCAGATATTGGGAGGCAAGAAGTTCATTCCGACTCAAGACCGACAAGAGGTATGAAGGTGTGAATGCGATTAGCTATCCTGTGTTCCCCTCGAAACCTCACAACAAATATCGCAGTTGGCAAGTCCGAAATGGTGGTAACGACACCTATGCCCGCATAAAAGACCCTGCCATCCAGATGATGGTGCTGAAGAGCGGTTTCTATATCGACTGCCAGGACTATCAGCCTGCCCACGTCTTCCTGAACGGTGAATACTACGGAATGCTCAATATCCGCGAGAGCAACAACAAGCATTTCGCTTACAGCAACTACGGCATTGACTTCGAAGACATGGACCAGTTCGACCTGAGCAATGCCCAGTACAATCAGAAGATTGGCGACAATGAAGCTTGGCAGCAACTCTTGAAGTTGGCAAGGACGTTGGCTCAGTACAAGTCGGAAGAGACTTATCAGCAGATATGTGACCTCCTGGATATCGACGAGTACGTGAACTACATGGCAATGGAGTGCTACAATGGTCCGACGGATTGGATAACGAACACGAACAATGTGAAGGGTTTCCGCAGTCGTACTGACGGCAAGTTCCACTTCGTGCTTTTCGATGCCGATTCAGCTTTCGGAACCACCACCATGCTCACAGATGTGCTGAATACGAGTGGAGGAGCAAGTGTCGACGACCTTTTCCGCAGCTTGATGACGTATGACCCCTTCCGCCGTCAGTTCATGGATGCCTATTGCATAGTGGACGGCAGCGTCTTCGAACCCACCCGTTGCGAAGAGATTGTTCGAGAGATTTACAATAACATCAATCCTGCTTTGGCGTTCGAGGGCAGCAGCTCCAACATGGGCCTGATCAGTTCGGTCCGTTCAGCTCACAATGGGTCGCGAATGAGCACTTTGCGCAATTACCTTGGAGTGAGTTACAACCTGTTTGCCAACTTGTCTTCAAACATTCCTGAAGCACGCTTGGCCGTGAATGGTCAGGAGATTCCTACAGGCAAGTTCGAAGGTTACCTCTACTCGTATAAAGGCCAACCCATTCAGCTCACGGCAAAGGCTCCGGCTGGATACGTCTTCGAGGGGTGGCAGTCGGAAAGCACATATACGGTCACCTCGGCTCTTATCCCCATGAGTTCTGAGTGGATGTACTACGACCGGGGCTCGATGGACAGTTTCAACTGGAAGGACCTTTCATTCGATGAGTCGGCAAACGGCTGGCAATCCGGGTTGGCACCTTTTGGCTTTGCCAGGGAGGGTTACGTTATGCAGGACAGCTCTGCCACCAAGTTGGACCAGGGTTCTGGCGGCAAACGTCCCACTTACTATTTCCGCAACACTTTCCATCTGGATTCTGCTCCGCAGGGTGAAGACATCATGACCTTCAACTATCAGGTGGACGATGGCTTGATGCTCTATGTCAACGGACATGAGGTGGGAGGCTACTACATTTCCAGCGGTTCTGTGTATACCGATTATACCATTGACGGTCATTACGAGGGACAGGACCCTTATGTGGGAAGTCTCGTCATTCCTCAGGAATACCTTGTTGTAGGCGAGAACCAGATTGCAGTGGAAGTCAAGAACTGTTCCTCTTCCAGCTCCGACGTGTGGTTCGATGCCACCCTGGTGTTTACCAGAAACGAGAGGGATGAAATCTCGGAAACTGCGTCCATAGACCTGATGGAGAAGTACGAGAGCAACAGTAAAATTGCTATGAAAGCCATGTTCAGGCCCATTACCGATGAGCAGCAACGGTGGCAGGCTGGAGCCTCTCCTTTACGAATCAACGAGGTGGATGCGTTTGGCGAGAGAAACATCAGCGACTACGACAAGCGATCCGATTGGCTTGAACTCTACAATACGACCGACCAGGACATCTCTTTGGCAGGACTCTACCTGAGCGACAATGCAGGCAAACCGCAGAAATATCAGTTGCAGAATGGTGTTGTGCCGGCTCATGGAACATGCATCATCTGGTGCGACAAGAAAGCTGATCTCAACCAGCTTCATGCTCCCTTCAAACTCGAGAATGCCGATGGCGCCAAAGTCTCCATTCAGGCTGCCGACGGTTCATGGGCCGATCAGTTGGAATACATGGAGCACGACAAGTTCCAGACCTTCGGAAGATATCCCGATGGCGGCAATATGGCAACCATTCTCAACCAGCCTACCATCAACAAATCCAACAGGCTCGGAATGAGCGACTTCAACACTCTGACCGAAGAAGACTGGTTGGGCAAAGACAGAACCATCACCCTCGACCTTGCTGAAGGTTGGAACTGGACTTCGCACAACTTGGCCGAGAGTGTCGACAAGAGCCGCTTCCTCGCAAATGCCCTCCAATTGCAGGGACAGACCGAAAGCCTCCTGTTCGACGAAGAGGACGGCTGGAAGGGAACTTTGCAAGCTCTCGATGCCGCTAAGGGCTACAAGATCCGTATGCAGCAGGCTGGTTCTGTCACCCTTCGCGGTCCTCTCTACGACGTCAACGAACCGGTCGCTTTGCAGCGGGGTTGGAACTGGATTGGTTGTCCTCTCTTCAATGCGACGACTTTGGAAGCTGCTCTGGCCAATTATGAGCCTCGAGAAGGAGACAAGATTGTCGGCCTCGATGCTTTCGCAACCTACGAAGACGGACAATGGTTCGGCTCGCTCAAGACGCTCAAGCCGGGTCAGTCCTACCTCTTCTATACTTCCCAAGCGCAGAATTTCTGCTGGAACAGTCTGAGCCCGCAAAGTGCTCCCAGACGCCGTTACGCCCAAGCCGTTCAGGCTGAAGACGGGGCTTGGCAGGCTGACATACATGCTTATGCCGACGTGATGACTTTGGTGGCAAAGGTTGAGGCTGACGAGGGAATCTCGCTTGACGAGCCATACTACGTCGGAGCTTTCTGCGGAGACACTTGTCGGGGTGTGGGAGTCCTGGAGGACAGCTTGCTCTATATGAACATCCATGGCGAGAATCTCGACCACGTTGTCTTCCGTCTGCTCGATTGCGAGGGCGAGGTCTACAATTCCGTGGGTTATATTGTCTTCCAGCCTGTAAGGCAACTGGGAACGGTAGGCCAGCCTTATCCTCTTTGGTTCGCCAGTCAGGATGTTATCGACGAGATAAAGCCCGTCTCCATTGCTTCGGGCAAGGTTCGGGCCATTCAGTACTACAACCTCTCAGGTCAGCGAATCGCCCAACCTGAATCGGGAATCTGCATTCGCAAGGTCATCTACGAGGACGGCAGCGTCAAGGCCTCGAAGTTGTATCGATAGAGCATTGCGATTATGATAAAGTTCATCAAATTTTACGCACTCGAGATTTACACCGTATTGGCTATGCTCTTTATCGTTTGCACAGCCATGATGGGCGAACTGTCCGTGATTCAGAAGCTGGTAGTGATTGACGCATTCCTCTTCATCCTGCACGAGTGGGAAGAAGGCCACTATCCAGGCGGGTTTATCAACCTGATTGCCGGGATGACACAAATCAATCCGAGCGACGAGATCAAGCGTGCCAGCCGTATTCCTGCAGGCATCCTGCTGCTCCTGCTGAGCATCGTGCCCTTCATCTGTCATGATGTGCCGATGATAACGATGGTTGTAGCCACCTTTGGCATCATCGAGGGCTTTGTCCACACCATGGGCATCCGTCTGTTCCGGATGAAGCATTTCTATACCCCTGGTGCAGCCACAGCCTGGCTGGAACTGGTGGTAAGCATATTGCTGATATCATATCTTGTAATCAACAATCTGGGGCATTGGTACGATTATGTGTTTGGCCCCATCATCATGTTCATCTGTTTTGGCATGCTTCAGAAGACGATGACACTGATGGTCGGCATCAACTACAGCGACATGCCGAAGATGGTCAAGCGGCAGTGGAACAAGAAGCAAGAAAACTGAAGTGCCTGTGCATGGCAGATACAACAATCCCCGCTGCAGAAACCTGTAACGGGGATTTTTTGTTGGAGAGGTAAAAAACTTAATGCAAGATGCTACAATTGTACCTTGAATGTCCTCTCTCCTACCTTTATAATATATATGCCTTCGTTCAGTTTGAGTTTTGTGTCGCCTTCAATTGTCTGTGTGCTTGTGAGTTTCCCGTCCAAAGTATAGACAGACATTCCTTGAGGCTCAGCAAGGCCAGAGACATATAGAGAGCCTTCGGTACCATAGACATGCAGATTGTCGTCTGCAGGGGTGTATGATATGCCGTCGGGGTCTAGTTCAAAAGAAACAAATATCTTCGAGGGGCGTGTTATGACGGGCGTTGTGTAGTAGCCGTCAACGAGCCTGTCTGTCACATCCTCGCCATTGAACATGACGGTATTGATGCGCATTCCCACTTCTGAACCAATGAAGAGCGTGTAAGGCTCGTCTGCCTTTACATAGTGTTTCACATATCCGTCTCCTGCCTGGTTCACGGAAAGGGTTGTATAGTACATCTGCCCATTCATCTCCATATCTTCCTTTATCTTGTTGAAATACCGCCATTCGTAAGCAGAGGAGTATGCCTCCTTGCTCCCCATAGGCACATGGAGGGTAGCATAGTTATACACATCATATATATCGCGAACATATTTATTTCCACATACAAAAGTTTCTAATCCGGCACAAGTGGGTGGTACAGGGTTAAGGCAATAAATAGTAGTCAAGCGGTAGCAATTTTCGAAAGCATCATCTCCGATTGTAGTCACACTACTGCCAATTGTGACGGTGGTTAGGCCAGAGCAGTCCGAGAAAGCATTTTCTTCAATGTTGGTCACATTCTTTCCTAAAAAAAATTCTGTGATTGAGGATTTATGAGAAAACCATGAACCAACTATTGGACAATTGATGATTACAGAAGACAGCTTATTACAATCTTGAAAAACTTTATCACCGATGCTTGTCACGCTTTCTGGAATATTGATGGATCTCAAACTGGTACAATTATAGAAGGTGCCATCACCAATGCTGGTCACACTATTGGGAATGGTGATAGAGGTCAGGCCAGTGCAACCAGAAAAGGCCCCTCTGCTGATGCTGGTCACACTGCTGGGGATGGTGATGGAAGTCAGGCTGCTGCAATCTCTGAAGGCATAGTCTGCTATTTGTGATGTACCGTCTTTAAGCGTAATCTCTGTTCCATCTGGCATTGCCCCCATATACTTATAAGCCACTTTGCCTGCATATAATAAACCATCTGGCAGGTTGTCATACCATGCCGTTCCATTAAAAGCATAGTCGCCGATGCTGGTCACGCTCTCGGGAATGGTGATAGAGGTCAGGCTGCTGCATTCATAAAAAGCCATGTCGCCGATGCTGGTCACGCCTTCAAGGATGGTGACAGAGGACAGGCTGCTGCAACCATAGAAAGCGTATTCTCGGATGCTGGTCACTCTGTAAGTTTTGCCACTGTAAGTGACAGACTCAGGAATGGCAACTGTGCCAGAATAAGAATTAAAGCCTTCGCTTTCATAAGTCACTATTGCCTCGTCGCCTGAAAAATCATAGTAAATGCCATCAATCTTAGCATCATAGGCATTTGCCAGTATTGGGAGCAAAGCTACTAAAAGAAGTAAAAGATGTCTTTTCATATATATATTATGTTTCTGCTCTGCAAAGTTACAAATCTTTTCTGTTCCCTGCAAGTCTTATAGATAAAATGTGTGAGTGTGGGTTAATTTATTTTAGAGCGATGGCAGATGGCAGATGGCAGTTTCTATGTGAGCCATCTTTTCATCTGCTGAGATTAAACAAGTAAATA
The DNA here is from genome assembly GCA_017650085.1 of Bacteroidaceae bacterium. Lineage (GTDB taxonomy): Bacteria > Bacteroidota > Bacteroidia > Bacteroidales > Bacteroidaceae > Physcousia. Next base: position 24,528 of record JAGCFN010000036.1, read on the forward strand.
ACTATAGAATATAGTTATATTATATATAATATTTAAAATATTATATATAATATAAAATTTGACCTTCCAGATTTTCTACTGCAATTAGTGCTCATATAGAAACTGCCATCTGCCATCTGTACCACCACACCACCACCCCCCCAAAAATCCAGCGTGCTTTTTTGCGTGCTTATTTTAAGGAATTATTTGCGCGCGCGCGCGAAAAGCCGTACCTTTGTATCGTGGAAGAAAGCAAAACGCAACGTGTTAAAAAGTGGCCACGTAATACGTTAAGTTTGCAAATTACACACGTGACGATTCCCTTCGCGGAACACCATATATGAATGAGGACACGCAGCGGCGTATCCTTATCCCAAATGAATCTTTGACTTACTGAAACAATCAGGTCAAGCTAAATCCCAAACGTCACACTAGATGATTGCCATCGTCACACGTGAAGTTTGCCAACGTGGCACGTCAAGTTTGCGATTTAACTACGCTATGTTTTGCTACGTGACTGCATGTGATGAAAAAATGCTGTTCTATGTTTTGCTATGTGCAAAGTTTTTCGTAA
>JAGCFN010000037.1 GCA_017650085.1 Bacteroidaceae bacterium
AGCTTCCAGAGTTGCGTCCAGAGCCTTCTTTGCGTCAACCTTGCTCAAGCCAGCGCCCTCAGCGATCTTGGCAACTAATTCAGTCTTGTTCATAAGATAATTGTTTAGTTGTTTGTAATTAAGTTATTTAATACACTATATTATTGCACTTTTGCATCACAAATTTAGCGAAACTTGCCTTAACAACAAAGCTTTTTCTTAAAAAAATGCAATAAATGACGAAAAAACTTGATATAAAGGCGGTTTTGCCCCATTTCTACGTCTATTTTTCGTATCTTTGCACGCGAAATATTAACATTTAGACAATTACAGATGAATACGATACCTCCCATCACTAAAAACCTGCTCATCATCAATGTGCTGTGCTTCCTTGCCAGCCTGGCCTTTGCTTCTCACAACATAGACCTCGAGGAGATGTTCGGCCTGCACTTCTTCCTGGCCAGCAACTTCCGTCCATGGCAACTCTTCACTTACATGTTCATGCATGCCAATTGGTCGCATCTTTTCTTCAATATGTTTGCCGTTTGGATGTTTGGCCGCATTATGGAGCAGACGATGGGCAGGAACAGATTCCTTTTCTACTATCTGACTTGCGGACTTGGAGCAGGTCTTGCTCAAGAACTCGTTCAGATGGTAGAGTATTGGTACTACGGCTTTGGCAATTACGGACAAATAAATCTGGGCGATGCTATCATTCCTATGGCTGACTACCTTAACCGTTGGAACACTGTGGGAGCTTCAGGAGCCGTCTATGGCATCTTGCTCTCTTTCGGCATGACGTTCCCCAACGAACGACTGTTCATCTTCCCCATCCCCGTTCCCATCAAGGCAAAATACTTCGTTGTTGGCTATGCCGTCATAGAACTTCTGTCGGCACTTTCGCTCAGCAGCGATGGAGTGGCACACATGGCTCATCTTGGTGGCATGCTTGTTGGCCTGTTGCTTCTGCTCTATTGGCGTGGAGGAGGCGGAAGAGGCAATCGTGGCGGCTACAGCAGCTACGATCGAGGCAGTAATTCCTGGGATAACTTCCGAAGTTGGTTCTCTTCCCTATTCAAGAAGAAAGAGCCACATATCGACGTCACTTACGGAGGCCGATACAATCAAGAGGCAGCCTATCGCCAACAGAAAAAGCAGGAAGAGGAAGAGCTTAATCGCATCCTTGACAAAGTGAAGAAGAACGGCTACGAAGGTCTCACAAGCGAAGAGAAGAAGCGACTGTTTGACATAAGCAGAAAATAATCATGCTTAAACGCCTCTCAATTAGTCTTTTCCTTGGCGCCAATCTCTGCACCATATTATTATTATGGCTGTGTGTGGCATTGACATTCGTCTCGCCAGACGTTATGCCTCGTCTTTCGCTCCTCACCTTGGCATTCCCCATCTTTCTGGTTGTTGACATACTCTTCATCTTCTTCTGGCTTCTTTTCCATGCCCGACTGGTATGGGTGCCTATTGTTGGAGCACTCCTTGTTGGCGGCTACATCCTCGACTACTGTCCTATTCACTTCAGTAACAACAATAACAGCAACAAACTTGCCGACACAACCATAACCGTTGTTACCTTTAACGTCAGCTATATTGAAAGCGACGTAGAGAAACAAAACGAATTGATTCGCTTCCTGAACACAGCCAATGCCGATATTGTCTGCTTACAAGAGCTTAACAAGAGTTTCTTCAAAGACCATAAGGCTTGGCTCGACACAACAGCATACCATACTCTGCAAAGCATTAATGTGGCTATCCTATCACGTCATCCCTTCTTGAGTGAAGCCTTGAATATAGACTATCCGACACGCAGCAACCACAGCATAGCTTGCTGGATAGATTATCAAGGTGACAGTCTGCTCCTTGTTAACAACCATTTGGAAAGCACTCATTTAAGCCCAGCAGAAAAGGACGATTATGCCAACGCCATCATAGAACCTGGCCGTCAGGCCATCGAAAACAGTTCGCGAATGCTTCTGGGCAAGCTGAGCGAAGCCGCAGCCTATCGGGGTGCACAGGCCGACAGTATTTGCGCTCTCATAGACCGCAATGTAAGCCATCCTGTTATTGTCTGCGGAGACTTCAACGACACACCTATCTCATATACTTACCAAAAACTTGCCCGTCGCCTCACATCAGCCTATCGGGAGAAAGGCTTGGGGCCAGGCTATTCGTTTTCCCAACGTTTCTTTCCCGTACGCATCGACCACATCTTCTATTCCCCAAACTGGGCATGTCAGTCATGTTGCATAGATAAAACCATTTCCACCTCTGACCACTACCCTCTCGTTGCCCGTTTGAGCAAAAAAGTTCATTAAACTTTCTTTTTTGCATAAAAAATCCCTCTTTTGCTCTTTGTTTACGGAAAAAGTCTTATCTTTGCACGCTATTATGCCAAAATGGAATAAAATATAAACAAAAAATTAAATAATTCTATTAACAATGCAAAACAAAGGATTTGTAAAGGTTTTCGCAGTTCTGCTGACACTTGTGTGTCTTTTCTATCTGAGCTTTTCCGTCGTGACCAATCACTTCGAAGGCAAAGTTGAAAAGCTCGCACAGACAGAAGGTCAGGCTGCTGCCGACCGCTACATGGATTCTCTGCTCAACAACAAGGTTTACTGCAATGTATGGACATTGAAGGAATGCCGCGAGATGGGCATTGGTCTTGGTCTTGACCTCAAGGGAGGTATGAATGTTATTCTGGAAGTCAGCGTGCCTGATGTCATCAAAGCACTCGCCGACCACAAAGAAGAAACAGACGAAAACTTCCGCAAGGCTGTTGAACAGGCCACAAAAGAGGCTGCTGCCAGCCAAAGTGATTTTATTACCTTATTCGTAAAGGACTACAAAGCTCTCGAGCCCAACAAGGCTCTCGCTGAACTCTTTGCCACACAACAGCTTCGTGACAAAGTGACAACGAAGAGCACAGACAAGGAAGTCGAAAGCGTACTTCGTGCTGAAGTTAAGAGTGCCATTGACAACTCTTACAATGTACTCCGCACACGTATCGACCGCTTTGGTGTCGTACAGCCTAACATCCAGGCCCTCGAAGGTCAGGAAGGCCGCATCATGGTCGAAATGCCTGGTGTAAAGGAACCCGAACGCGTACGTAAGTTGCTGCAAGGTAGTGCCAACCTCGAGTTCTGGGAGACCTACAATGCACAGGAGATTACTCCTTTCCTGATTACTCTTGACTCTAAGCTTGCAGCTGCACTGAGCGGCATCAAGGAAGATGCCGCTGCAGCCGACACAACACAAGCCGCAGAGGTTGAAGAGGCTCCTGCCGACACAGCAAAGGCTGCTGCCGACCTCGCTTCTGCCGTTGCTGAGAACAGCGATGAAGAGACAGCATCAACAGCTATTTCTGCTGCTGACCTCGAAAAGGCCCACAAGCAGAATCCTCTGCTGAGCCGTTTGAACCACAGATATGCTTATGGTTGCGTGGTTGGTGTTGCCAGCAAGCGCGACATGGATGCCATCAATGAGCTCCTTGCTTCTCCAGAAGCCAAAGAAGTTCTTCCCTCCGATCTCCGCCTCAAGTGGGGCGTTAAGGGTATGGGAGAAGGTGCCAATGCCAACACCTACGAGCTGTATGCCATTAAGGTGACAGAGCGTAACGGTCGTGCTCCTCTGGAAGGTGACGTTGTTACCGATGCCAGCGATTCTTACGATCAGAGAGGTATGCCTTGCGTTAGCATGAAGATGAACGTCGATGGTGCACGTCGTTGGGCTGCCCTCACAAAGGCCAACCTGAAGCGTAGCGTAGCCATCGTGCTTGATGATAACGTTTATAGTGCTCCTACTGTACAGAGCGAAATCACTGGTGGTAACTCCGAAATTACTGGTCACTTCACAGCAGAAGACACTCGCGACCTCGCCAACGTGCTGAAGTCTGGTAAGATGCCTGCTCCTGCAAAGATTGTCAGCGAGGAAATCGTTGGTCCTTCTCTTGGTGCAGAATCTATCCGTCAGGGTATCTGGAGCTGCGTCATCGCCTTTGTCATCCTGATGATCTACATGATCACGATGTACGGCTTCATCCCAGGCATGGTTGCAAACTGCGCTCTTATCCTGAACCTCTTCTTCACTATCGGTATCCTGACAAGTTTCCAAGCTGCCCTCACCATGAGTGGTATTGCAGGTATGGTATTGTCGTTGGGTATGGCTGTCGATGCTAACGTGCTCATCTACGAGCGTACGAAGGAAGAGATGAAGGCAGGCAAGAAGGTTCGCGAAGCACTTGCAGCTGGTTACAGCAATGCTTTCAGCGCCATCTTCGACTCTAACTTGACATCAGTCATCACGGCTATCATCCTTTACTACTTTGGTACAGGTCCTATCCGCGGCTTCGCAACTACGTTGCTGATCGGTATCTGTGTCAGCTTCTTCACCGCTGTGTTCCTGACACGCGTCGTTTATACTCAGGTAATGGACAAGGACAAGTGGCTCGGCCTCACATTCCGTACCGCTATTGGTGACAAGATTTCTTTCCAGAACCCAAGCTTCAATTTCATGGGCCAATACAAGAAGAGCTTCGTAATCTTCGGCACGTTGGCAGTCATCAGCATTGCCTTCATGTTGACTCGCGGCTTCAGCAAGAGTATTGACTTCACTGGTGGTCGCAACTTCGTGGTATTGTTTGAGAACAACGTACAACCTGAGGCCGTTCGCGGTTTGCTGGCCGAAGCTTTCCCTGAAAGCAACACCAGCGCAATCGCACTTGGTACCGAGGGCAAAACCATCCGTATCTCTACGAACTATCGCATTGAAGAGGACGGCATCGAAGTTGATAGCGAGATTGAAGAGAAGTTGTTCAACACCCTCAAGGGCGGTAACTTGTTGGCAAACGACCTTACTCTGGAGAACTTCATCAACCGTGATGAGCGTGCTGGCGGTTCTATCATCAGCAGCCAGAAGGTAGGTCCTTCCGTAGCATCCGACATCACAAAGGGAGCCATTTGGAGTGTCATCCTGGCCTTCATCGCCATCTTCGTGTACATCTTCATCCGCTTCCGCAACCTGTCGTTCTCTATTGGTGCCATCACCGCACTGGTTGTGGACATCATCCTCATCTTGGGTATGTACAGTATGTGCTGGGGTTGGATGCCATTCTCTCTTGAGATTGACCAGACGTTCATCGGTGCTGTGCTGACTGCTATCGGTTATTCTATCAACGATAAGGTGGTTGTCTTCGACCGTATTCGCGAGTTCCTCCACCTGCATCCGAAGCGCGACAAGCAGGAGCTCTTCAATACTTCTTTGAACAGCACCTTGAACCGTACCATCAACACCTCTGTATCTACGTTCATCGTACTTGCAGTTATCTTCTGCCTTGGCGGTGCCAGCATTCGCAGCTTCGCCTTTGCAATGATCTTGGGTGTCATCTTCGGTACGCTGTCTTCTATCTTTGTGGCTGCTCCTACAGCTTACCTCACCAGAGGCAAGAACATTGTTGAGGAGACCGAGAAGAAGTAGGATTCCGACACTACACATCTTTATAATAAGAGCCGCAGCACTGCCTAGTCAGGGTTGCGGCTCTTCATCTTATCTAACGTGGCGTGTTATGATTGCAAACGTCACACGTGATGATCGCAAACTTAACGTGCCACGTTTGCAATCATGGCACGTTACGTTTTTTATTTCGACACGTGATAATTTTCAATTATCAATTTCGGATTGTCAATTTTATTTTGTACCTTTGCAGCAGTATTTATTGTAAAGCACTCAAAGCCATGAGTCCAAACGAACTCAACGACCTGCTGAAGCAGACCGTCAGCCGTCTTTCAGAGCCTGACTCACTACACGGCCTTTTCCATGAACACAACGATGGCGACCCGCTGCCCTCAGCTCCGGCTCTTGCCGAGATTATCGAACTTAGCCGAGCCATCCTGTTTCCAGGATTCTATGGGAAGTCCACGCTGAACAGCAAAACGCTCCCCTATCACATTGGTGTCAGTTTGGACCGCCTCAATCAACTGCTCACGCAACAGGTTTTGGCAGGCCTTTGTTTCCAATCCTGCGAGAAGGTTCAGACTTGCGAACTGACAGAGAAGGCCCAAACGATTGCGGCTGAGTTCATCTCTCGCTTGCCGGAATTGCGAAGCATCCTCGCTACGGACGTCGAAGCAGCTTATAAAGGGGACCCGGCAGCTGAGTCGTATGGCGAAATCATTAGTTGCTATCCGGTTATCAAGGCAATAAGCAGCTACCGGATTGCGCATGAGCTTTTGCTTCTGGACGTGCCCTTGATTCCTCGTATCATTACTGAAATGGCCCATAGCGAGACAGGTATCGACATCCATCCGGGAGCTCAGATAGGTCATCACTTCACAATCGACCACGGAACCGGCGTGGTGATCGGAGCGACTTGCATCATCGGCAACTATGTCAAACTGTATCAAGGCGTTACACTTGGCGCGAAGAGTTTCACGTTGGACGACAACGGCAATCCCGTCAAAGGCATTCCCCGCCACCCAATCCTCGAGGATAATGTCATCGTTTACAGTAATGCGACAGTTCTGGGACGCATCACTCTTGCTCAAGGCACCGTGATAGGCGGCAACGTCTGGGTAACCGAAAGCACAAAGCCAGGCGAGCAAATCATTCAGGCAAAAAAGCGAAAGAGCCAATTGGTAAGGCCCGAAGACTGGGGATGCCTGTAGGACAATTAAGAGTTAAGAATTCAGAATTAAAAAAGAAAGCATTCATATTCATGCAGAATCCCAAGTGGAAGACTCCCGCAAGCAATGCCGGAGAAGAGTTCGAAATGATAGCCAAGACCTTCCAAGGCCTTGAGACAGTGCTCGCGACGGAGCTTATAGACCTCGGCGC
>JAGCFN010000038.1 GCA_017650085.1 Bacteroidaceae bacterium
ATGCACTCGACGACTTCGACTTTGCCTTGGAGGTCGTCACTCCATCACAATTCGAGACCGAGAAATCGCTATGGCTTATCCGTGTCAACAAACTAGCCATCAGCATTCCCAAGTCTATTTATGCCAACTACGATGTGCTGGAACACGCCATCGGCATCGTGCCTTCCGATACAATTAAGATGAGCTACTTCAAGAAACTCAAATATCATTTAGGGAAAGCAACTGATTTCTGAAGAAGACATCGAAAGCAACACAAATAAGAAGGAAGCACCCAAACGACCATATTTGAGTGCTTCCTTTCTTATGGTATGCCTTTAAGCTGTGAGTAGCTCAATTAGTTTCTCTACAGCAGCATGTATGCCATCGGCGTTCTTACCACCAGCTGTGGCAAAATGAGGCTGGCCACCACCACCACCTTGCATCAGTTGAGCAGCCTCGCGAATGTTCTTGCCAACGTTTACTCCTGCAGCTACAGCACTATCCGAAGCTGCTGCTGTGAGTAAAGGCTTGCCACCAGCAACGGAACCAATCACTACGATACTGTTCTCCACCTCTGCCCGAAGTTGGAAAGCAATGTCTTTAACATACTCAGCACTTAGTGGCGTGATGGCTCTCAAGACAGCGAAGCCGTTGATATTCTTCTGCTTCGAGAGCATGTCCTTCTTGAGGTCGGCAGCCCTTTCATGCATGACATCTTCCAACTGCTTCTTGAGTTCCGTGTTGTCGCTGATAGCCTTCTGAATGGTTCCCATCAAGTCGGGAGCGTTGTTGAAGAGGCCTTTCAGGCCAGTTATCATGTCCTGTACTCTGTCTATATGCTCTTCAACCGCCTTGCCGGTAATGGCTTCGATACGACGCACACCAGCAGCAATACTGCTTTCTGACATGATGCGAACCATACCGATGCAGCCTGTACTGCTTGCATGACAACCGCCACAGAACTCCACACTCGAGCCAAACTGGATGACGCGAACCTTGTCTCCGTACTTCTCACCAAAGAGAGCGATGGCACCAAGCTTCTTAGCTTCCTCGATAGGAGTGTCGCGATACTCTTGCAACGGAAGGTTCTGACGGATACGTTCATTAACCAAATGCTCCACTTCGCGCAGTTGTTCAGGCGTTACCTTCTCGAAATGAGAGAAGTCGAAGCGCAGGTAATCGGGAGTAACGAGAGAGCCTTTCTGCTCAACATGATTGCCGAGAACCTCTTTGAGGGCTTCGTCGAGGAGGTGCGTACAAGTATGATTTGCCTCGATAGCACGTCGACGTTCCACATCCACACAAGCCATGAACTCGGCTTCGGGATTGTTGGGGATACGTTCAAGCAAGTGAACACTCACACCATTCTCCTTCTTGGTATCAATCACCTTGATGGTCTCCTGCTCATTACAGATAACGCCTGAGTCGCCAACCTCGCCACCCATCTCTCCGTAGAAAGGAGTCTGGTCGAAGATTGCCTCGTAAACGACGCCTTTCTTCTGCTTGACCTCGCGATACTTAACAATGTGACAAGTGTATTCTGTGTAGTCGTAACCCACGAACTTCTGTTCCAACTGATCGCTTATAACTACCCAATCGCCTGCTTCAACCTGAGCAGCATTACGGGCACGCTCTTTCTGCTTCTGCATCTCGACGTTGAATCCGGCCTCATCAACTGTGAGACCATTCTCGCGGCAAATAAGTTCGGTGAGGTCGAGAGGGAATCCATAAGTGTCGAAAAGCGTGAAAGCCTTCTCGCCTTCTATCTCTGTCTTACCCGCAGCCTTTGCTTCTTTCATCACGCCATCCAGCAATTTGATGCCGGTTTCGAGTGTGCGGAGGAAACTTTCTTCCTCTTCCTTCATCACCTTCGTAATGAGTTCCTTCTGACCTTCGAGTTCTGGATAGGTTGCTCCCATTTCCTGAATGAGGACGGGAAGCAAGCGATAGATGAAGGCTTCCTTCTGTCCGAGGAAAGTATAGGCGTAGCGAACGGCTCTGCGAAGGATTCGACGGATGACATAACCGGCTTTTGCGTTGCCAGGAAGCTGACCGTCTGCGATGGAGAAAGCAATAGTGCGAAGGTGGTCGGCCACAACTCTCATAGCCACATCGACTTCCTCCTTCTCACCATAACGGAAGCTGCTCAGGTCACCAATCGCTTTGATGATAGGCTGGAAGACGTCAGTATCGTAGTTCGACTGCTTGCCTTGGATGGCGCGAACCAAGCGTTCGAAGCCCATTCCAGTATCAATCACATTCATTCCCAAAGGTTCGAGATGACCGTCAGCCTTGCGTTCATACTGCATGAAGACGATGTTCCAGATCTCGATTACCTGCGGATCGTCCTTGTTGACGAGTTCCCTGCCAGGCACTTTCGCCTTTTCCTCTGGCGAACGACTGTCGAGATGAATCTCGGAGCAAGGTCCGCAAGGACCTGTATCACCCATTTCCCAGAAGTTATCGTGCTTGTTACCATTAATAATATGGTCAGCAGGAACATGCTTCAACCAGTATCCTGCAGCCTCATCATCGCGGACGAGATTCTCTTCGGGACTGCCCTCGAAGACCGTTACATAGAGGTCTTTCGGGTCGAGCTTCAGCACATCCACGAGATATTCCCACGCCATATCGATGGCTCCCTCCTTGAAATAGTCGCCGAAACTCCAGTTGCCGAGCATCTCGAACATAGTATGGTGATAGGTATCATGCCCTACTTCCTCGAGGTCGTTATGCTTTCCGCTCACTCGCAGACACTTCTGCGAGTCCGCTCTTCTGCGTGGTTCTGGGTCGCGAGTGCCAAGGATGATGTCCTTCCACTGATTCATACCTGCATTGGTAAACATCAGGGTTGGGTCGTCTTTCACAACCATCGGAGCAGAAGGAACGATTTTGTGTCCCTTAGACTCGAAGTATTTCAGGAACGAGTCGCGTATCTCATTTGCTGTCATAGCCATAAATATTATGTTTCTTTGTTAATCTTTTGCGAAAATTTTTGCAAAGATAAAATGTTTTGTGTACTTTTGCAAAGAAAAACGAGCTAAAAGGTCTTTAATCGAGCATTATGGCATACAATCCGAACAAAGAGCTTAAGAAATACTATAGTATTTCGGAAGTAGCAGAGGAATTTAACGTAGCAGAGTCGTTGTTGCGTTTCTGGGAAAGAGAGTTCCCCAACATCAACCCCAGAAAGGGCAATCGAGGTATCCGCCAATACACTAAGGAGGACATCGACGAGGTGCGCCTCGTCTACAATCTGCTCAAAGTTCGCGGCATGAAAATTGCAGCTGCCCGAGAGGTTCTGAGCAAGAACAAGAAGGCGGCCAGCGACGCTTCGGAGATAATAGAACGCCTTCAAAGCATCAAGTCCGAGTTGCAGGAAATCAGTCGCGAACTGAAGGATCTCTGAACGACTACAGCGACGATGGCAATCGTATAGTGTTACGTTTGCAATTTACTAGTGTGACGTTTGCGATTTACTAGTGTGACGATTACGATTTACTAGTGTGACGATTGAAGACTACTCTGCCCACATCTGAAACAACAAAAAGCGAAGTCATTCCGACCTCGCTTTTTTCGTGGGCGCTGAGGGATTCGAACCCCCGACCCTCTGCTTGTAAGGCAGACGCTCTGAACCAGCTGAGCTAAGCGCCCTGAAGAACCGCTTCCTTTCGAAAAGCGCTGCAAAGGTACGACAATCCCCTGATTCCTGCAAGTTTTTCCCTAAAAAAATGTTTGCTTTTTATGTTTCAAGTTAAGAAAGTTAGAAAATATGAATGGCGAATTATGAATTATGAATTAAAAGTTGTACCTTTGCACGGAATTTACACATCTTATATTTATAAGGAAGCGAAATGAAGCATTTCAGACTTATCGACAACCTGATGGGGTGGCTCACCTTCGCCATCGCTGCATTCGTCTATTGCAGCACGGTCGAACCTACCGCCAGTTTCTGGGACTGCCCCGAGTTTATCACAACCGCATACAAGCTTGAAGTAGGTCACCCACCTGGGGCACCATTCTTCATGCTTACTGCCAACCTGTTCACCCAGTTTGTAAGCGATCCGACGAAAGTCGCGCTGATGGTCAACATGATGAGTGCCCTGTTCAGTGCAGCCTGCATCATGTTCCTCTTCTGGAGCATCAGTCATCTCACAAGGAAACTGATTGGAGAGAACGGAAGGGTGCAGAATCTGGCCCAACTCATAACGGTCGAGGCAAGCGCTTTGACTGGAGCCCTCGTCTATACCTTCAGCGACACCTTCTGGTTCAGCGCAGTCGAAGGCGAGGTTTATGCTTACAGTAGCCTCTTCACGGCTGTCGTCTTCTGGTTGATGCTCAAGTGGGAAGACCACGCAGACGAGCCAGGAAGCGACCGTTGGCTCATCCTCATCGCCTATCTGACCGGCCTGAGCATCGGCGTTCACCTGCTGAACCTGCTCTGCCTGCCAGCCCTCGTCCTCATCTTCTATTATAGAAAGGTGAAAAATGCCACAATGAAGGGCGCGCTCTTCTGGTTGGCTGGAAGCGCTCTCCTCATTTGTGCCGTGCTTTATGGCATCGTTCCTGGCATCGTGAAGGTTGGCGGCTGGTTCGAACTTCTCTTTGTGAACACCCTGAATATGCCTTTCAACACAGGCGTTATCGTGTATATCGCCTTGCTGGTCGGCATTGTGCTTTGGAGCATTTGGGAAACCGTCAAGCAGAAGAGCCGCAACCGTATGACACTCTCTTACCTGCTGAGTGTGGGCATGTTGGGCATTCCTTTCTACGGTTATGGCTGGAAGAGTATCGTCTTTGGCATAGTCGTACTGGCTCTGCTCTACCTTGCTCTTCGCTGGAAGAAAGAGGGCAAACCCCTCATCTCTGCCCGACTGATGAACACTTCGCTGCTCTGCATGCTCATGATCATGATTGGCTACAGTTCTTATGCCGTAATAGTCATCCGCAGTTCGGCTAATACGCCAATGGATCAGAACTCGCCCGAAGACATCTTCACCCTGGGAACTTACCTCAGTCGAGAGCAATACGGCGACCGTCCACTACTCTACGGACCCGCCTACACAAGCCAAGTTCTGCTCAAACCCGACGGAAACTATTGCGTTCCAGTCAGCAAGCAAGGCGCTCCCGTCTACCAAAGAAAGGAGAAGCAAGATGCTGAAAACGAGCCCGATCGCTATGAACTTCAGCGTTACAAGACAGATTATGTCTACCAGCAGAACATGTTCTTCCCCCGCATGTACAGCGAGCAATATGCCAGCGCTTACGAAAGTTGGATGGGAGGCGTAAAGGGAACCGTCAAGACATATGACCGTTGCGGCGAAATGGTGCAGATAAAGACACCAACGCAGCTCGAGAACCTCCGTTTCTTCCTCAGCTATCAAGTCAATTTCATGTATTGGCGCTACTTCATGTGGAACTTTGCAGGCCGACAGAACGACCTCCAAGGCAACGGAGAATGGGAGCATGGCAACTGGATAACAGGCATTCCCTTCCTCGACAACATGCGTCTTGGCGACCAGAGCAAACTGCCAAGCGAACTCCGCGAGAACAAGGGCCACAACGTCTTCTACTGCTTGCCGCTCTTGCTCGGCCTGATTGGTCTGCTCTGGCAACTCTTCAAGAACGACGAGAAGACCAGAAACGGCGAAGGCGAGAAGCAGTTCGGAATTGTCTTCTTCCTCTTCTTCATGACAGGTCTCGCCATCGTGCTCTACCTCAACCAAACGCCGATGCAGCCTCGCGAACGTGACTACGCTTACGCAGGCTCGTTCTACGCCTATTCCATTTGGGTGGGTCTCGGCGTCGCAGGCATAGCCTACTATCTGCAGAAACTGCTAAAGAACGAGATGGTATGCGCAGTTCTCTGCTGCCTATGCGTGCTTGTGCCAATTCAGATGGCTGGTCAGAACTGGGACGATCACGACCGAAGTGGACGCTACACCTGTCGCGACTTTGGCCGCAACTACCTCGAATCTTTGTCGAAAGGCGACTTCCCCATCATCTATACAAATGGCGATAACGACACCTTCCCTCTCTGGTACGCCCAAGAGACAGAAGGTTTCCGCACAGATGCTCGCGTCTGCAACCTCTCTTACCTGCAGACCGACTGGTATATCGACCAGATGAAACGTCCTGCCTACGACTCTCCAGCCGTTCCCATACATTGGAGCCGCTTGCAATATGTGGCAGGAACTCGCGAAGGCCTCAGCGTTCGTCCAGGCACTTTGGAACGTCTCATCGAGTCCTACAAAGACGATCCTGAGACACTTCACAACATTCTTGGCGACAATCCGTTTGAGCTCTCCAGCATTATGGACAATTGGATTCTCAGCGACAACCCAGAACTTCGCTTCATCCCGACTGACAGCATCGTCATCACCATTGACAAGGAAGCCGTTCGTCGCAGTGGAATGATGATGGCTGGCGACAGCATCCCAGACCAGATGCACATCAGCCTGAAGGGCAAACGGGCTGTCTACAAGAGCGAACTGATGATGTACGAGATGATTCAGCAATGCAATTGGGAGCGTCCCCTCTACATGGCTATGACCGTCGGCTCCGAGAACAGAGCCAGCGTTCAGGACTATTTCGTTCAGGAAGGACTTGTTTATCGCATCACTCCCTTCAACACAAAGAAGAGCGGCAAAGACATCGATACGGAGAAGATGTACGAGAACCTAATGACGCGCTTTGCCTTCGGAGGCATCGACAAACCAGGACTCTACCTCGACGAAACTGTGATGCGCATGTGCAACACACATCGACGCATCTTCTCGCAACTTGCTTCCAGACTGGTTCAGGAAGGTAAACTTGACAAGGCCGAAAAGGTTGTAACCAAGGCAGAGCAAGTGATTCCCCCAACCACCGTACCTCACAGCTATAGTGGTGGTTCGCTCGAGTTGGCTCGCGTCTGGAATACTCTTGGCAAGAAGAAAGAAGCAATCGACATTGCCTATCCCATAGCTGTTCAGGCAACAGAGTATCTCGACTGGTACATCAGTCTTCCCGATAAGATCCTGCTCACCAACGAGAAGGAGTGCATGTACTATCTCTATCAGATGCACGCAGCAGTAGGCATTCTGGAAAGTGCTGGCAGTCCCAAAGCAATGGAACTCAGCCAGAAGCTCGACCTCTACAACCAACTCATCCAAAACCGCCTCTACAGGTCTTTCGGAATGAGCAATCAGGTTGAAGAGGCAGAAGAGGAAGAGGAGCTCCTCGAAGAAGATTCCCTGTAATGTTCATCGAGCAACCGCCTAGAATCTTCCGTTGGTTCTATCCCCATGCTTTATGGCGGATAGAGCCACACAGGAAGGCTGTCTACCTCACCTTCGACGACGGCCCCATTCCCGAGGCAACACCCTTCATCCTCGACACCCTCGACCGCTTCGGAGCAAAGGCAACCTTCTTCATGGTGGGCGACAATGCCATCAAGTACCCGCATCTGCTCGACGAAGTGAGAGTGAGAGGCCATCAGATAGGCAATCACACCTTCAACCACATCTCGGGCTTTCGCCATCGTCCCTGGACTTACCTTGCCAACATCAAGAAGGCCAACGACATCTTCCACACCAACCTCTTCCGACCTCCTCACGGCTGGATTGGGATGGTACAGTATCGCGTCTTGCGATACATCGGCATAAAAGTCGTGATGTGGGATGTCGTAACGCGCGATTACAGCCGTCTGCTCACAGCCGAAGACGTGGTGAACAACGTGAAACGCTACACCCGAAACGGCAGCATCATCACCCTCCACGACTCGCTCAAAAGCATCGACAAGCTCAAGCACGCCTTGCCCGAGATACTCGCTTGGCTGAAACAAGAAGGATATGAGTTCGGCATTATTGAACAGTAACAACATCAAAGCCCAGGCCCTGCGCTTGGGTTTTGTGGCTTGTGGACTCGCCAAAGCAGAACCTGTTGACGAGAATTTTGCCCGTCGTTACCAGCATTGGCTCGATCTCGACTATTGTGGCGAGATGGATTACATGCGTCGCAATGTCGAGATGCGGCTTCGCCCCGACCTCCTTGTACCTGGCGTAAAGACCATCGTAAGCCTTGCCATGAACTTCATGCCCGAGAAGCCTCAGCCGGCCATTAGTCTTTATGCGCAAGGTAAAGACTATCACGAAGTGATGAAACAAAGGATGCAGGAACTCATGCAGGCTTGCGAGCTTGAAGGACGGTGTTTTGTTGATACAGCACCCGTTTTGGAGCGTTATTGGGCTTGGAAGAGCGGCATCGGAATTGTCACTCAGAGCGGCCTTATTTCTGTTCCCGGCTATGGCCCCACTGTCTTCCTCGGAGAACTATTCCTAACATCCGAAGCCGACCATTATGATGCGCCTCTGCCCCACTCTATGCCCGAAGAGATAGGGTGGACAAAAGTCTGTCCAGCACTTACTCCTGAAGGTCTCGACGCAAGGCTCTGCATCAGTTACCAAACCATCGAACATCGAGGTCCCTTGCCTGAAGAACTGGAGCTCAAGCGCACCTTCTACGGATGCGACCGTTGCCTGCGTGCCACACCACAATTCGCTGAGTCTCAGCCCACTACAGAACAAGCGTTCCAACCCTCCGAAGCCTTGCAGAAGATGACGGCCGAAGACTGGGAAGGCCTCACGGAAGAGCAGTACCGAACTCTCTTCAAAGGTTCTGCCGTCAAGCGCGCCAAGTTCGACGGTCTCAAGCGAAACATCGAACGTTGGCTGAAACCGCACAATAAGAAATAATACGGGCCCTTCCTCCTTCCAACGCTAAAATGTTGGCGCAGAATCACTTCAGTAACTTACTGAGGAATGACCAAATATCTTCGCCTTGGCCGCCAAAGCAAACAGCGTCTTTTTCATTGTATATTAATGTATTTAAGGAATCTTTCGGGCTCGTAGTTCATGATGAGTTCGTCAGGGAATTCTGTCTCTTGCAAGAGTGGCCAGATGAAACCAAAATCGCCAATGGCGTAGCTTATGTGGGCATCACTGCCGAGTACAACAGGCACCTCGTATTTCTTGCAAAGTCGCAATATCTCAAGATTGTTCTTGAGGGCGCTTTCTTTGTTGCGACGAGGATTGAGGCTGCTATTGTTGATTTCAAGCAAAGTCTTCGTCTCTTTTGCCGCTAAAACGATAGGCTCGAACAAAAGCTCTGCAGTACCATCGCCTGGATGCGAGATGATTTGCGTCCAAGGATTACGGATGGCATTTATCATGCCTTGAGTATTCTCCTCGATGGTCCCACCTTCCCAGCACAAAAGATGAATGCCGGCTATGCGGATGTCGAGTTTCTTGTAGTAGAACTCGTCGAGGTCGAGTGTGCCTTTTGTATCAAGGATGTTCAGCTCAGCTCCAAGCAGGAGTCGCAGGTTACCCATCTGCCGAGGCACGACATGCAGATTGCGGAAATAGATGGGATTGCAAGTGCCAGGGATGCCTGGCGCATGTTCCGTGATGCCAAGAATGTCAAGATCCTTCTGTTGGGCAGCAGCTACCATCTCTTGCAAGCTACTGTAAGCATGTCCACTCATGATGGTGTGGGTGTGAACGTCAAGTGATATCTTCTTCATCTTCAAATGTTATTCCTTCTAAAGTAATACTATAAGCATGAAGCATCAGCCTTTCGCCTGGCTTTCCATAAAGTCTATCACCAATAATGGGATTGCCAAGCCCTTGAGGATGAGCACAATGTACACGAAGCTGATGAGTACGGCCAGTTATCGGACGAAGTTCGAGCAAAGCATGACCCTCAATGTTCGTCAAGACTTTGTAATGCGTTTCGGCTTTTTTACCATGATTCCAGTCGACCATTTGCCGAGGACGATCATTAAAATCAGGGCGAAGAGGAAGGCTGATGACACCCTCTTGTTCGAGAGTCATCTCCCTTTCAAGCAAAGCATGATAGACCTTGTGGATACGGCGATGCAGGAAGAGGTCCTGCAGTTCGTGGTACTTCTCTTCTGTCAAAGCTATAAGCATCAAGCCACTTGTATCCATATCGAGACGGTGAACGATAAGTGGCCCTTTTGCCGATGGAATAGCGATTTTTATTGCATCTTGCACATTTGGGAGTTCGTCTTTGCCTGGCACAGAAAGCATCCCTGCAGGCTTACTCACTACGGCTAACTTCTCATCCTGATAGATAATGCGCAACTGCGAAAGTAGTTCCTCCTGCTCCGCAAGCAAAGGATTGGGTTCCACATCAAGACCTTTGAGCATATGGCGAAGGATAGGACGGCATTTACTGTTGCAAGCAGGGTAGAAGTGGCCGTCGTGTCTTATTTCATCAACTGGCGAAGCTCCAATCCAAAATTCGGCCATACAAAGTGGATGCAAACCTTCCCTATATGCTGCTTGAAGCAGTCTTGGTGCACAACACTCGCCAGCTCCAGAAGGTGGAATGGCTGGAGAAAAGAGTTCGAGCAAAGACTTATTCTCTCCTTGAGCATTGAGGAAGGTAAACTGACGGAATAGCCATTGCTGCAAAGCTATGCTTCGTTCGTGTCTCTCTTGCTGTAATCGCTCGATTTGCGCTTGTTTTTCTCGAAGCGAGGTTTCATCCTCAAAAATACGTTGTTCCCAATCTTTCTTCAAACGACGAAACTCTGCCTTTTGGAATTGACTCTCTTTAATAAGGTCTTGCTCATTTCTGCCCATTTCATCGAAGGAATCCGACTTTCGAAGGGCATCTCGCTCAGACTTGCTTTGTTGCATAAACATCCTGTAAGCGGCAAGTTCTTCGTCCATCTTCTTTCGCAAAGGAGAAGGCTGAAGCAAATCTTGTAGAGCCGTAATTTCCTTATTGATGTCGCTGATGGCAGCCTCTTCCTCTTGGAAATAACAGCCTGGGGCCATGAGGTCGAAAACTGGCGGAACGAAATAATCGTGTTGTGTCTTGCCATTGAGCGTGCCTGAGAAAGCAGCAAGGAAACCTCCTTCTACAACCAACACACCAAACATTTTGCCTTTAGAGAGTTCTTCGTGCCATTCCGGATGCAGGGAAAGATAGTGACGCACTTCGTTAGCTGCAGCAACACAAAGCGGATGGGGCTCGTAGCAGAAAGGATAAGTGAACTGTTTGGGAGCAGTAACATCCTTAACATAGGCTGGTAAAGGATGCAAAGTTACAGCCATAAAACGCCCTCCGGTCCTTGATTAAAGAGCAAATCGACGATGCTGAGGTCAGGCAGGAAACCGTGCTTCTGTGCAAATACTTGGTAGTAAGGTCGCGCCTCGAAGTTTGGTAACTGCGCAAAAGCATCACCTTCATAGATGACAGTTCTGCTGACGGGCTTTTCAATATCGAGCAAATAGGCGACCATTTCCATCAGTTCCTCATTGAAATCAGCAAGGAACTCCCACTTCTTTTCATAAAAAGGAGCAAAATCATCGGCATAATACTCGAAGAAAGGTGATTGCCTGTAACTGCTCTCAAGGGCAATCCAATGTTGATGTCGCCAGTTTCCGTGGTCGCTTATACGAATGTCCCTCATCATCATCTTGCCCTCTGTCTTCACAATAGGAATGGTGAGGGCAAGCGGGCCATTAGGACTGTCTATCCAGCAACGGTTGCGAAGTGTCTGCTTTGTGAAATGGTCGCAAACCTCGAGCCGCACTTCATCAGCACGATAGTAAGCACTATAGTGCGAAACAGGAGCGAGGTAGCAACAAGGAAGAAGCACGATGAAGGGGCACTACTTTATGTTATCGACAAGCGAAAACAGGCGATTCCATCGAATGTGATGACCGCTGAACCATGCTCTGTCTACGTCTGTGCTCAACCAGATAAAGAGGGGTTTGCCCACGATGTGGTCTTCAGGAACGAAGCCCCAATAGCGAGAGTCGGCAGAACAATGGCGATTGTCACCCTGCATCCAGTAGTAGTCCATCTGGAAGGTGTACTCTGTGACCTTCTGTCCGTTGATGAGAATGTCTCCTTCGTCAGTTATCTTCAGGTCGTTGCCCTCGTAGATACGGATGGGACGCTCGTAGATGGCGATGTTGTCCAACGTCAAATTGATGCTTTCACCCTTCTTGGGAATCCAAATAGGCCCGTAGTTGTCTTGTGTCCAACCTGTATAAGCATTCTGCGGATAGAGCCCCAGGTCGCGATTCATGATGGGAGTGATGCTTTCCACATATTCCGTATGTGCCTCCAGAGCCTTCTTCGCTTCGGCAGTCAAGGGCATCTCGCCTGTCTGGTACATTTCCTTAACGTCCTTCACACTCAAGCCAAGTTCGTAGATGAGGGCTTCTGGGAGATAGCTCGACTTGAGTTCGACATGGTAGTTGAACTGCACATTCTTGGGCGCAGGATTCTCCTTGCCATCCAGATAGACAACCTTATCTCGGATCACGAGTGTTTGTCCTGGCAGGCCGATACAACGCTTCACATAATTCTCTCGACGGTCAACAGGACGCCAACTTACTTCTCCATATTCTTGCGAATTAAGGCGAACATATTGGCGACCCAACTCGTAGATACGGTTGAAGTACTGACGCTGTTCCAGCTTTGTCATATTCCCAAGCTGAGGCTGAGTGCCCGTCTGTTGCTGGTAGAGTCCTGCTCCAAATCCGTAGCACATGGCATAGTACTCGGTCTGGTACCTGACATTGCTGACGATAGTGTCGCCTGCGGGATAGTTGAACACGACGATATCGTTGAGCTGGACAGGCTTGGGAGTCACTCTCTTGTACTTCCATTGTGGCCATTCGATGTAGCTTTTGCCACCAAAGGGAAGTGTATGCTGGCAGAGAGGCATATGGAGAGGCGTTTGCGGCACTCTTGGACCATAGCTCATCTTGCTTACAAGAAGATAATCGCCTACGAGCAGACTCTTCTCCAAAGAGCTCGATGGAATAGTGTAGTTCTGGAAGAAGTAGATATTGACGAAGTAAACGGCTACGAGAGCAAAGACGATTGCATCGACCCAGCTCATCAAAGTCCTTACTACAGGGTTCTCCGCTTCCTTCCACCAAGTCCAGGGAATGCGCTTTGTGATGTAGGCATCGAAGATGAAAGGCACGATGATGAGTCCCCACCAAGCATCTACCCAATAGAGGAAGGCAACATAGAGGGCGATGGCAATGAGGCCTTTTACCCAGTCTTTTGCAGTCGGCTGATATTTTTTCTTTTTGGTCATAATATGTTAGAACTTGAATAAATCGGACATAGTGAGCAGGCCGTTGTGCTCCTTCGTGTATTCTGCGGCAAGGACTGCGCCAAGTGCGAAGCCCCTACGACTGTGTGCGTCGTGAGTGATGGTTATCATATCTTCTGGCGAATCATAGGTAATGGAGTGAATGCCAGGCACTTCCTTCCGACGGATATCGTCAATGCGAAGCACACCATCCTTTGTCTCATGAAGTCCCCAACGCTCTTTGCGATCCAGATTCTCCACGATTTGATCTGCCAGAGTGATGGCTGTTCCTGATGGGGCATCGAGTTTGTGGACATGATGTGTCTCGACAATATTGACGTCATATTGCTCGAAGCCGTTCATTATCTTAGCAAGGTAGGTGTTGACAGCACCAAAGATGGCGACACCCACGCTGAAGTTCGAGGCCCAGAAGAGTGTCTTGCCTGCCTCGCAAGCCTGCTTCACATCGTCGCCATGTTCTTTCATCCAACCAGTACTTCCGCTGACGACTTTCACTCCAGCCTTCCATGCTTTGAGGTAGTTGTCGTATGCCGTCCAAGGTGTTGTGAATTCGATGGCGACATCGGCACTGGCGAAGGCAGGGCTCTCGAAGTCCTGCTGATTGTCGATATCAATGATGCTCACGATTTCGTGACCTCTGCTGACGGCTATTTCCTCTATCATACGGCCCATCTTGCCGTACCCTATCAGTGCTATTTTCATACGTTACCCAATAATTTTCGTGCAAAAGTACTGCTTTTTGCGCGATTTTACGTACTTTTGTTTCACAAAATAAGTTAACGGAGCCAAAATAAGTATGGAACGACTGCTCCACTATGTCTGGAAGCACAAGATATTGCCTCTGAAACCGCTCACCACAGAAAAGGGGCAAGAGGTCGAGGTCATCGATCCTGGTTTGCACAATCACAATCAGGGTCCTGACTTCTTCAACGCCAAGATTCGACTGGATGGGACAGTTTGGGCAGGCAATGTCGAGGTGCATCTTCGCTCGTCGGATTGGTACAGGCATAGTCACAACTGCGATCCTGCCTACAATAGCGTCATTCTTCATGTTGTGGGAGAAATTGACGGAGAGGTGAAGACAGAGGAAGGGAAGACACTTCCGCAAGTCAAAATCGACATTCCTGAGAGCATTCGGCTGGGTTACGAAGAGCTCTGCCGAACAGAGGATTATCCACGTTGTCACAGCATAATTTCCTCGATTCCATCGGTAAAATCGCATCAATGGATGGATGCTTTGCTCGTGGAAAGACTGAAGGAAAGGTCGGAAAAAGTGGCCGAAAGAGCTGAAAGGACTGGTGGCGATTGGGAACGCGCCACTTTCGTGACTTTGAGTCGAAGTTTCGGCTTTGGTCTGAATGGTGATGCCTTCGAGCGTTGGGCCATGCGAATCCCACTCTCGTCTGCAGGGAAACATCGCGACAACCTGTTCCAGATCGAGGCTCTCTTCTTGGGAATGGCTGGTCTCATCGAAGATGTAGAGCCCCAGAAAAGCAGCCAGGAGGTCAAGCTTTTGCAGCAGGAATTCGAGTTTCTGAAGCACAAATTCAGCCTTGCAGACCCGATGAAACGGGAGGATTGGCGTTTCCTGCGAACTCGCCCCCAAAACTTCCCTTACATCCGAGTCATGCAAATCGCAGAACTCTATCATTCTGGGAAAGCACAGATGAGCAAACTTTTGGAGGCGAAAAGTGTGGAGGAATTGCAGAAGTGCCTGAAAGTCAATGGAATGACGGCAGCAAGCAGGAGGTTGCTCATCATTAATACGGTGGTGCCTTTGCTCTTTGCTTATGGTCGGCACATTAGTGATGAGAGTATCTGCCAGCGTTCCATCCGACTCCTGGAGGAACTTCCAGCCGAGAACAATTACATCCTTCGGCAATGGAAAGAATGTGGTTTGGAGGTCAGCTCAGCTGCTGACAGTCAAGCACTTATACAGTTGAAGCGCCAGTATTGCGACAGGACAGATTGCCTGAGATGCAGGTTCGGATACGAATACCTCAAGCGAGGGGGAAAAGATAGCACAGTTAAAATCAAAACTTAACACGTTAAAATGCCAAACTTCACACGTTAAAATGGCCAACTTCACACGTTAACTTTTGAGACGATACTAGGGTCATGAAAAATCATAACAAATGAAAGAATACGTTTACCAATTGAAGATGAAGGTTCGCGACTATGAGTGCGACATGGAGGGAATCGTCAACAATGCTAATTATCAGCACTTTATGGAGCATACTCGCCACGAATTCCTGCTCGATGCAGGCATCAGTTTCGCTGAGATGCTGGAGCAGAACATCGTGTCCGTAGTGGCCCGAATCACGATTGACTACAAGACACCACTCAGAAGTCGGGACGAATTCCTCTCTTGCCTCAATATCAAGCAGGAAGGCATCCGTTATGTCTTCTACCAAGACATCTATCGCGCATCCGATTTGAAGCTGGCTGCGAAGGGGAAAGTCGATGTGGTTTGTCTCGTAGACGGCAAGCTGAGCCGTTGTCCTGAACTGGAAGAGAAACTGAAGGCCTACTATCCTGAAGCATGACAGAGCAAGAGACTCTATACACGATGGCTTTGACGCAGGTCCCCTCGCTCAGCCTGACGAACCTTCACTTGCTGGTTAAGGAGCTGGGTTCGGCTTCCGCCATCTACGAAAACCGCAAGGATCTGAAGCAGGTTCTGCCTTCTGCATCGAAGAAATTTCTCGATGGAATGGGCAATTTTGGCACTTTTCTGAAGCGAGCCGAAGAGGAACTGAAGTTCTGTCAAAAAGGGAAAATCAGGTGTTTGGGATTGAACGACGAGGACTATCCCCAACGGCTCAAAGACTGTAATGATGCACCCATACTGCTTTACTATATGGGCTCGGCCAATCTCAATTTGCAGCACATCGTCAGTATGGTGGGGACAAGACAGATTACGAGCTACGGAAAAGACCTTTGCCACTCGTTTATCCGCGATTTGAAGCAGATTTGCCCAGATGCTTTGGTTGTGAGCGGATTGGCTTATGGCGTGGATGTGAATTGCCATCGAGCCGCTTTGGAAGAGGGTTTGGAGACTGTTGGCGTCCTTGCTCACGGCCTCGACCAGATCTATCCCCGCCATCATCGGGAAACTGCGAAACAGATGATCAGTCAAGGCGGA
The DNA here is from genome assembly GCA_017650085.1 of Bacteroidaceae bacterium. Taxonomy (GTDB): domain Bacteria; phylum Bacteroidota; class Bacteroidia; order Bacteroidales; family Bacteroidaceae; genus Physcousia. The sequence continues at coordinate 16,281 of JAGCFN010000038.1, forward strand.
TTGCTGACTGAGTTCATGTCTGGAACTGCGATAGACAAAAGGTTCTTCGTCCAGCGCAATCGTATCGTGGCAGGACTGTCCGATGCAGTCATCGTGGTGGAAAGTGCAACTAAAGGCGGCTCCCTCATCACAGCAGATATTGCCCTGAGCTATGACAGGCAAGTTTGGGCTTTTCCAGGTCGCGTTCACGACAAATACTCGTCTGGTTGCAACAAACTCATCTTCGCAAATACTGCCACCTTGTTGACTGGAGCCGAAGATTTCTGCCTTTCGATGGGTTGGACGGATGATATGAAGCATCAAAAGGAACTCTCCGAAGGCGTTCAGCAAGAGCTCTTCGCAGATGATTATACAGAAGAGGAACAGATTGTCCTACAGGCACTTGCGAAGGACGACAGCAAGCAAATAAACATCCTCGCAGTCGAGACGAACATACCGATTGGCGAACTCTCCAGCCTTCTCTTTTCGCTCGAAATGAAGGGGGCAGTTCAAATGCTCGTCGGAGGCAAGTACAAATTGCGCAGATAAACACCCACAAGGGCGACATTTAGAACAATAAAAGGAGATTTAGCACATTCCTGATGTGGAGAAAATGTGCAAGGTGGTTAATTTTTCTTGCAAAAAGTTTGCAGATAAGAAAATAATTCCTACCTTTGCAAACGGCTAACATAAAAACAGGAAAGAGTCAAGGGTTCCAACTTAGGCAGTTGGGATTCTTCTTTTTTTCGTGTTTTGCCAAAGGCCGGAAGGCTATATAAATAGATAATGTATAATTAAAAACATAAAACAATTAAATGGCTTACATGACACAAAAGGGCTACGACGAGCTCGTAGCAAAGCTGCAGCACATGGAAAGCATAGACAGACCCGCAGCCAGCGCCGCAATAGCGGAAGCTCGCGACAAGGGAGACCTGTCGGAGAATGCTGAATACGATGCTGCAAAAGAGTGGCAGGGCAAGCTCGAGACGGAGATTGCCATGCTCAAGAAAACTATTATCGAGGCAAAGATTATTGACACCACTCACCTCGACACCAGCACAGTCCAGATTCTTTCTACTGTCGAACTGCGCAATGTGAAGAACAAGATGACGATGAAGTACACTATCGTCAGCGCCACAGAAGCAGACCTCCGTAGCGGCAAAATCAGCGTGGAAACGCCTATTGCAAAGGGTTTGCTTGGCAAGAAGGTTGGCGACATCGCAGAGATTAAAGTGCCTCAAGGTACGATTCAACTCGAAGTAATGAGCATCAATTTTGATTAAGAAAGACTATGGCAAGCATCTTTTCCCGTATTGTGGCTGGCGAGATTCCCAGTTACAAGATTGCTGAGGACGAGCGTTACTATGCTTTCCTCGACATCAGCCCCTTGCAGAAGGGCCATACACTCGTGATTCCAAAGCGAGAGGTGGATTATATCTTCGACCTCGAGGATGACGAACTGGCTGGACTTCAAGTGTTTGCGAAGAAAGTGGCAAAGGCCATCAAGAAGGCCATTCCATGCGTGAAGGTCGGACAATGTGTGCTCGGACTGGAGGTCCCTCATGCTCACATCCATCTCGTTCCCATGCAGAGTGAGGCCGATATGCGCTTCACCAACCCGCATCTCAAGCTCACCCCGGAAGAGTTCGAGCAGATTGCTGAGAGTATCAGAAAGGAAATGTAAAACTATCAACTAAACAAATACCATTATGAAAACAAGAATCATCACCGCCATTGCTTTGCTCTGCATCGCTCTTGGCATACAAGCACAGAAACATGATTTTGCTAACTGGAAGCGCTATGCTGGTGCCAACAAGGAACTTGGCGCTCCTGCAAAGGGCGAGAAGCGCGTCGTTCTGATGGGCAACTCCATTACCGACGGTTGGCCTCGCACGCGTCCTGAGTTCTTCAAGGACAACAATCTTATTGGCCGAGGCATTGGCGGACAGACCAGCTACCAGTTCCTCCTCCGTTTCCGCGAGGATGTCATCAACCTCCAGCCCAAAGTCGTTGTCATCAACTACGGCACAAACGACATCGCAGAGAATACCGGGGCTTACGACGAGGACCTGACCTACGGCAACGTTCTCTCGATGGTCGAGCTGGCTCGCTATCACAAGTGCAAGGTCATCCTGACGAGCTGCCTCCCTGCTGGCGGTTTCAGTTGGCGTCCTTCCGTGACCGACAGCATGGACAAGATTCGCAAGCTCAACGCTCGTGTGCAGGCTTATGCAAAGGCCAACAAGATTCCTTATGTCGATTACTTCAGCGCTATGGTGAATGCTGAAGGCACAGCCATGAAGGCAGAGCTGGCTAACGACAATCCTGGCGTACACCCCAATGCAAAGGGTTACGAGGTTATGGAGAACCTGCTCCTGCCCGTCATTAAGAAACTTCGCTAACGAATCTCATGGCAGACAACAAGTATTGTCTCATCCTGGCTGGTGGCAACGGCAGCCGTCTCTGGCCCATCAGCCGTACAGTAAAGCCCAAGCAGTTCCTCGACCTCTTCGGGACAGGACGAACCCTACTGCAACAGACCTACGACAGAGTCGCCAAGTTCATCGACCCCTCGCACATCTACGTCAGCACCAATGTGGCTTATCTGCCGCTCGTCTACGAACAGTTGCCCGAGGTGGACGATATGCACATCCTGGAGGAGCCGCTTCGCAGAGGCACTCTGGCAGCCGTGGCTTGGGGTTCCGTCTTCATTGCCAAGCAGAATCCGCAGGCAACCCTGTTCGTCACACCTTCCGACCAGATCATCCTCAAGGAGGAGGAATACCGCCAGGATGTGCTCGACGGACTGGAGTTCGCCAGCGAAAACGACGGACTGCTGGTGATGGGCATCACGCCTTCGCGACCTGAAACGGGCTACGGATACATCCAGATGAACGACGATGAGCCGCTCAGTCACGACATCTTCCCTGTGAAATCGTTCACGGAGAAGCCCAACGACGAGTTCGCCAACATCTTCATGCAGGAGGGCAACTTCCTCTGGAACACCGGTTTGCTGTGCTTCAGCTGTCGCGTCATGCTAGACAATCTGTTCATGCTCGTGCCTGAGTACAGAATGGAAATACCCAGAATGATGGCTGAAGCCGAGAGTGCCGACCCGAAACTGGTGCCCGAGAGCTTCAACGTCCTGCCCAACTACAACATGGACGTCAGCATCCTGGAGCGAAGCGAGCACGTCTATGTTCAGCGCGGACACTTCGGCTGGGCCGATATCGGCACTTGGGCAAGCATCGGAAAGGATGTTCCAAGCGACAGCGAGGGCAATGTCCTGATGGGCACAAACGCCTTCCTCTACGAATGTTCAGGCAACATCATCCGCCTTCCGGAAGGACACACAGCCGTCGTCAAAGGCCTGAAGGACTATGTGGTGGCGGAAGAAGGGGAGTTCCTGATGATTTGTCCCCGTCAGGATGTGGCGGCTATGCGCCGAATGCACACAGACACTAAGTTTGGCGAGCCGAAGAATTAAGTGCCTCTTTCACTTGTTCAGCGTCCACAAAGACGCCCCGGACAGGCTTGTCATCCCTGATAACGTCTTCCGTCCAGTTGGGTTCGCCAAAGAACTCATTCGGGTGGAAGACGTGCAGTTTATAGAACTTCGTCAGGTTCAGGCGAAGTTCTGTCGTTATGGCGGGCTTGAGCGAGAAGGGCTTGTCCTGTTTCCAAGCGATGGTTTGTATGCAGAGACGCTCCAAATCGTTGACCTGCGAACGGTCGAAAGCCTCCACGAAGAGCTTGCTGTTGGGTTCTATGATGCCGCAGAAACGCAGTCGCCAGCTTGCCCCCTCGGCACTCATCAGCGAGACCTGCATGTAGTAGTTGCTGTCGTTCACGAGGTACGACTCGAAGCCTGTGCTTGAGATTTCCTTCACTTCGTCGGGCAGGAAAGAGAGGTAGAGGTTGAGCCGCTCGCCTTCACGGCGTTCCAGAGGAGCCCCCTTCCAAACCTTCCCCCGAGGAGGAAGGCTTTCCTGCGCGGCTTCTTCACTCCCTCCTCCCTGGGGGAGGGATGGGGAGGGGGCTGTGTTCACCTTTCCGATGTCGTATTCTTCGTTGCCGACCACCACAACATCCTGCATCAGCATCGGTATCTCGAAGCCGTCCTCATCTTCCACCAGAACAATGTTCTTGCCCTGGAATCCGCTCACTCTGCCCCCTCCCACCTCGGAGAGGAAACGCACCTGATCGCCTATCTTCATCGTTTCGTCCTTTTGGGGTTTCTGGTGCAAAGATACGAAAAAATTCTTTAATGCGTGCCATGTTTGTCAACTTCGCACGTGTCGATTCGACTTTTCGTGTGTTACGCATGCGATCGTATAGTGTTACGCTGGCCATCGTAAAGTGATACATCTCGCATCATCGCGTGTGTCATCGAGCTTCAGTTCATGCATCATAAACGGGCCCTGTTTCCGATGCCTTGAACCTCAGTGCAATCTATTGAACAAAGTTCATAGCAGAGAAATGGCCAGTTTCTATGCCAGAGACTTCATGTCTCAATTGCACTGCAAATTTACAACATTTCCATTGCGGTCTACGAATTTTTGAGCAACTTTTTTCATATTTTTCAAAAAAAAAATTTATATAGGTACACGTATGCGCGTAGGTCACATATTTTGTCATGGAATTTTACTTCCGAGGGCGGGGCGCAGTCATTAAGTCATTAAGTCATTAGTCATTAAGGACGAATGAGTGTGCCGAAAATTTTAATATATATAATATCTATATTATATATATTAATTATTATATTATATAGTATTCTTTCTTCTTCTCTGTCGGGTTGGAAGTGTCTTAATGACTAATGACTTAATGACTTAATGACTAGGTGGGGAATGCAATGAGC